>JBKDZY010000700.1:0-8606 GCA_047971765.1 Hyphomicrobiaceae bacterium
CAATATCGAACCATCATGACACACAACTTCCGGGCTGGCGAATGGTGCGGATGCCCCACGTGAGGTCTCGCCGGGCCGCATGACATGCCAACGAGACGTGGGCGTGTCATGGTCGTGCGAATACTGTAGGATGATGGCCATACCCCAGCGATGAGATTGCCATGAAATTCGCGCGATTCCCCATTTCGGAAGCTCAAGATACCGTATTGGCCCATTCGGTCCGGTTGGCGCATGGCATCCTCAAGAAGGGGCGCAGGTTGTCCGCTGATGATGTTCGTCTGCTCGAGGCGGCAGGTATCGGGCATGTCATCGCGGCACGGCTCGAAGCTGATGACATTGGTGAGGATGACGCCGCGCATCGCATCGCGAGGGTCGCGGCGGGCACGGGCCTGCGTGTATCGGAGCCCTTCACGGGCCGCTGCAATCTCTTTGCCGACACGGCGGGCATTGCGGTCATCGATGCCGATCTGGTGTCGCGCATCAACGCTCTCGACGAAGGGCTGACGGTTGCGACGGTGCCCCGGTTCGAGCGTGTGACCGAAGGCCAGATGATCGCCACCATCAAGATCATCACGTTTGCGGTCCCGGAGAGGGTGGTGGCCGAAGCCGAGAGATTGCTTGGCGGCAGCACTCGTCTTGCCAGCGTGAGGCCGTTCCGGCGCACGTCGGCGGGGCTCGTGCTCACGCGCCTGCCGAATACCAAGGACAGCGTGCTCGAAAAGCGGCGCCTGGCCATTGCCGATCGCCTTTCCGGCCTCGGGAGCCGTCTCATCGCGTCGGAGATCGTCGATCATGAGGAGGATCAGGTCGCCGCCGCCATCAAGCGCATGGTGGACGCCGGTGCCGAGCCGATCATCATCTTTGCCGCATCGGCCATCGTTGACCGTGGAGATGTCATTCCGGCGGCGCTGGTCGCGACGGGCGGTGTTGTCAAGCGCCTGGGAATGCCGGTTGATCCCGGCAACATGATGCTGCTCGGCGCGTATGGTGAGATTGACGTCATCGGCGCCCCCAGTTGCGCTGCATCGCCGAAGCTGAATGGTTTTGATTGGGTCCTGGACCGGTTGCTGGCTGGCCTCGAGGTCGATGCACGGGATGTGGGCGCCATGGGCGTTGGCGGCCTGCTTAAGGAGATCGCGAGCCGTCCGCAACCGAGGGAAGGCCAGGAGGGAGCCGCTGACGACATGGGCGATGGCGATGGTGTGCGCCGTGCGCCGCGCATTGCGGCCATCGTGTTGGCCGCCGGTCGTTCGCGCCGGTTCGGAACCAATAATAAGCTCCTTGCGGACCTCGCCGGCGAACCCGTGGTGCGCCACGCCGTGCGCGCGGTGCTGGCGAGCCGCGCCAGGCCAGTCGTGGTGGTCACCGGCCACATGGCCGACGAGGTGCGCCAGGCGCTGGTTGGCCTCGACGTGAGTTTCGCCGACAGCCCCGATTACCGGGACGGAATGGCGGCGTCGCTGAAGGCCGGTCTCGCAGCCCTGCCGAAGGATATTGATGGCGTGCTGGTCGCGCTCGGCGATATGCCCAGCATCACAGGCCCGGACATCGACCGTCTGGTGGCGGGATTTGCTCCCAAGGAGGGGCGGGCGATCATGGTGCCTGTCTATCACGGCAAGCGGGGCAATCCGGTGCTGTTTGCCACGCATCTCATTCCGGAAATGGCCGGAATTGCAGGCGACGCGGGGGCCAAGCAGGTGATCGGCCAACATGCCGATGAAGTGACGGAGGTGGGCATCGACAGTCCGCGCATATTCGTGGATGTCGACACACCCGAAGCGCTCGATCGCGTGCGCCGCGGCGAATAGTCGACAATCAGGTCCCGAGACTGCGCCGCCTCTGCGCAGGCCAGACATCCGTAATCGAAGCGAAAAATGGTGCCGCAAGAGGGACTTGAACCCCCGACCCCCGCATTACGAATGCGATGCTCTACCGGCTGAGCTATTGCGGCATGTCATTGACCGGCCGTAGGACGGACGTTACCGCAAGAATATCGCGATTGTCCGAGCGGCGGTCAATTCGCCATGTAAAGAAACGCCCAATGGCGGATCCTGGAATGGCTGACCTCAGGTGGGGGTTAATATCCCCAACGAAGGGGCGAGGCAACCGCATTCCGCAACTATCTGTGAGTTCTCCGGGCGGTCGGCGGCCCCTCGTGGCGTCGCCGGTACGCAGGAAGAGCGGCCGTGGATTGTCGGCGATGCCTGCCGACTGGTGGCGGTCGTCTCAACCGTGCCCTTTCGTGCCGGTTTCGCCGGGACGGGCTCTCTGCTCAAGGAAGGCAATCATGGCGTCTGCCACGTCGACGCCGGAGGCAGCTTCCATGCCTTCGATGCCCGGCGACGCATTGACCTCGAGGACCAGGGTCCCGCGCTTGGAGCGCAGCATGTCGACGCCCGCGACGTTGAGCCCAAGCACTTCGGCGGATTTGACCGCGGTCATGCGTTCTTCCTCGGTCAGTTGGACGGCTTCCGCCTTGCCACCCCTGTGCAGGTTGGAACGGAAATCCCCGCGGCTGGAGATGCGACGCATTGCAGCAACAACATTGCCACCGATGACCAACGCCCGGACATCCGTTCCTGCCGATTCCGAGACAAACTCCTGTACCAGAATGTTGACATTGGCTGCCGAGAACGCCTCGATAGTGGAGCGTGCAGAGGCATCGGTCTCGGCCAGGATCACGCCCATGCCCTGCGTGCCCTCGAGCAGCTTGATGACCACTGGCGCGCCCCCGACTTCCGCAACCACCTCGGCGGCCTTGCGGGGGCGGTGGGCGAAGGCCGTGTTCGGCATTCCGATGCCGGCACGCGCCAGGAGCTGGAGGGCCCGGAGCTTGTCCCGGCTACGCCCGATGGACACCGATTCGTTCAAGGGATAGACGCCTTGCATCTCGAACTGGCGCAGCACGGCCAACCCATAATTGGTTATCGAGGCGCCGATTCTTGGGATTACGGCGTCATAGCCCTCGATGGTCCGTCCGCCATGCCTCAGCAGGGGCACGTTGGCGTTGATGTTCACATGGACTGACAGGGTATTGATGATGTCGATTTCGTGCCCACGCTGGTGCGCGGCCTCGACAATCCGGCGATGCGAGTAGAGGCCCGGATAGCGAGACAGCTTGACGAGCTTCAAGTGCGCCTCTCATTTCCACCCAGGTTGGCCGTCGGCTTGTCAGACGGGTCCAGCCACCTCTCTTGTGGCATTTGGTTTGCAAAGGAACTGATATACCACTCGGGCAGTATAGCCGAAGACGGTTCATTTTCTATATCTGTCCGTGCTGGTTGGCGATTGCAGTCTGGCGGGTTGTTGGCGAAACTGGAACTTCGGCGCTCGACCGGCCGGGTTTTATGCTAGATAAGCCCGCACACAAACCATGCTTAAAAGGTGTTTCAAACGGCGATGGCAGACGGCCCGGCACGTTACGTTTCAACGCGACACATGACCTCTGGCGGCGGGGCGGGGTATCGCCGCGGCTGGCTGACTATGGGAGCCGTTGTGCTGCTCGCGATGGCCATGACGCTCTGTTGGGGGGCGGCCGACCGCGCCCTGGCCCTGCAGGTGGAATTTTCCGGCCGCGCCATCAAGTTCGATATTCTGGCGCTCTACGACAAGCGCAGCGAGCGCGCCGTCCGCCTCACCCGTATCCACCAGTATGCCGAGATGCCGCTGAACTATCTTGGCTTCCGCGTGACCTATCGCGATGTGAACGAGCCACTGCCATCCGATGACGAACTGAGCCGCTACCGTGGGGTGTTGACCTGGTTTGCCGAGCCGCTGTCAAAGCCGTTGCAGGTGCTTGAATGGATCGACAGGGCCCAGCTTCGCGGGCTGCGGTATGTGGCACTGGGAGCCGTGGCGCCGCCGGAGGATGAGCGAACGCTGCCCCTCATCAATCAGGTGCTGGCGCGTCTCGGTCTGGAGCATCGTGCGGAAGAAGTCAGTATGCCCTGGCGCGCCCGGGTCGCCGAGATGGACGGCGAAATGATGGGGTTCGAGCGTCCCATCGACAGGGCGTTGCCGCCGTTCTTCGTCATGGGAACGAAAGGCGGTTCGGCTGAGGCCCATCTCGTTCTGGAGGCGCCGTCAGGCGATCACGTCGTTCGCTCGACCCTGGTTGCGACCTCGCCGGCGGGTGGGTTTGCCGACGGCAATTTCGCCATCTATTTCGAGCCCAACACCGACCGGTCACAGTGGACGCTCAACCCGTTTGCCTTTTTCGGTCGCGCCTTCGGCAATGAGCGCCGTCCCATCCCTGATACGACGACATTGATGGGACGACGGATCTATTTTTCGCATATCGATGGCGACGGCTGGAACAACGTGTCCGACATCGAGCACTACAAGGAGACGCAGACCTTCTCCTCCGAGGTGATCGAGCGTGAAGCCATCGTGCCTTATCCCGATCTGCCTGTCTCCGTGGGCCTGCTCGTGGGCGACACCATCCCTGCGCTCGGGGGAACGAAGGCTGCCGGTGACATTGCACGGCGGATCTTTGCGCTGCCGCAGGTCGAGGTTGCGACCCACACCTACTCCCATCCGTTCAACTGGCAGTTCTTCGAGCACTATGACCGGGCTGCCGAAATGCGTCTGATCGACAGCCACGGCATGCCCGAGCCGTCCCTCAAGGACCGGTTCTCCCGCGCGGTCATGAACCTTGCCGGCCGCCAGATGAAGTCCAACCAGTCGGACAAGTATATCGCCGGTTCCGATGCCTTGCCGCGCGCCTACATGCACCGTCCGTTTGATCTCGACAGCGAGATTGCCGGGGCACTGAAGGGCGCGGAACGTTTCGCACCTCCCGGCAAGCGTGCCCGACTCTACTTGTGGAGTGGGGATACCACGCCTTTTCCCGCCGCCATTCGCGCCGTCCGACTGGCCGGGGCCTACAACATGAACGGTGGCGACTCGCGCTTCGATCCCGAGTACCCCTCCGTCGCCTACGTCCCGCCGATTTCACGGGTTACGGGCGGTGAACGGCAGATCTATGCCGGCAACAGCAACGAAAACACCTACACCAATGATTGGACAGGGCCCTATTATGGCCAGTTCATGCTGGTGAACACGCTTGCCAATACGGAAAGCCCGCGGCGATTGAAGCCGTTCAATCTCTACTATCACATGTATTCCGGCGAGCGGCCGGGATCTCTGGCGGCCGTCAAGCACATCCTGGCCCTTGCGCGGAAGGCACGCGTCATTCCCATCGCGGCCTCGGGATACGCCGCCATCGCGAACGACTTCTTCAATGTCGAGATCGTGCAGATCGACATGTTCTCGTGGTCGATCAACCACAAGGGCAAGCTCGGCACCGTGCGGTTCGATGATGCGAGCCAACTCGCCGTCGATATTCCGAGGTCGCGTGGCGTCCTCGGCTCGGTGAGAAAGGGCGACGTGCTCTATGTCTCACTCGATTCCGCAGTCGAGCCGTCGATCGTGACGCTGCGCGGACGGGCTGCGGAGCAGGCAGCGCGTGCAGAGGGAACGGCCTGGGACATGAGCCTGGTCGATAGCCGCTGGCGGCTCTGGGGATTGCACCGGGAGGATTGCGGGTTGACCGTCTCCGCGCAAGGCTTCGGAAAGGGCGACATGCTGTGGCAGACCAGTCCGCGCCGCGGCTACCGGATCACCGCCACCCGCAAGGACAAGGTGATCCTGGAGCAGACGCTTTGGGCGGATGATGGGGGTAATCTGGCGGTGCATCTGCCATCCGATGGCATGGAACCTCTGAAAATCCGGTTAGCCTGCCATGACTGAAACCGCGACGCGCGCGCCAGGGCGCGGGAGAATATCAGCGTGGTTGATCCGGCTGGATCGGCCGGAGTGGTTCCAGCCGCATCTGGTCGTGATGGCCGTGGTCTTTATCGGCGCCACCCTTGTCGGGTACTGGTTGCTGCCGGATGCCAATGAACGCATCGCCATGCTGGAGCGCGATGGCCACGACATGCAGGCGCTTCAAATGCTGGAGGCGCGCTTTGCGGCCGGTGACAGGAAGCAGCGGACGCTGTTCCAGCTCCAGCGTCTCTACGAGGAGCAGGGCGATCTGCCCAAGGCGCGCCAGATGCTGGTTCTGCTTGCGGCCGCGCGCCCAAGGGATGCCAACGTGCAGCGGCGGCTGATCGAGTTCTACCGCTCGACCGAGGACGAGGCCGGCTACATCCAGGCCCTGGAGGTGAGGCTGGCGCGGCGATATTCCAACCCTGTGTGCCGCGAGCTGATCTGCATCTAACGCCAGTCCGGCCAGTACGATGCCGAGGAACGGACAATCCAGACCTGCAGGGTCCACGGCTATCGGCGAACGGGCGACATCATCCGTCTGGCGAGGCTGTTGGCGGCCGAAGGCAACATGGCGGAGTCCGCGGTGCTGCTGAAATCCGTCGATGATCGCCACCGCCTGAAACTGGAAGACGACCGCCTGCTGCTGTTCACCGGGCTTCTCGAGGCCAATGAAGCCGGGGATGCAACGCAGCGTGCGGTGCAGTGGTTCAAGGGACGTGGCAACGAGAACCTGGCGCTGGGCCTTCTCGACATGCTCATGGACGCCGGCAAACGTGATCTCGCGATGGAACTGGCGCGGGAGGTCGGCAGGCCCGGCGATGCCGTTTCTCTTACCGTGGCCGAGCTGATGCTGGACAACGAGCGCACGATCCAGGCCCGCGAGTTTCTCGCGGGGTGGCTGAAGCGCGCGCGCATGACGGACCCGGAGGTGGTGGGACGCTTCATCCAGGTCGCGCTCGACGCTGAAAGCCCGATGCTGGCCTACCGTGGAGCCACGCGGGCGGGACTGGCCAATGTCTCGCAGGAGGAACTTGTGGCGCTCGCGGAGGCACTGAGCGCGACGGACCAGCGCGAGGCGTTCCTGACAGTGCTGCCGCAGATCGACCCGGCGTTCATCGCGCAGAATCCATTGCTGGCGGCCGCCGTCGAGGTCGAGCAGGGCAAGCCCGAGCCGGCGCGCCAACTCTTGTCCCGTGTCGAAGTCGGGGCGCTCGACGACTGGAGGTTCCAGCTCTGGTCCCGGCTCATGACGTCCACAGGCCGGCGGGCTACGGCCGAGCAGACCCTTCGCGAGATCGAGGCGGGGGCCGATCGCCTGCGCAGCACCCAGGGGGGCAACCGGACAACCGCTGCTACAGGCATAGTGGTTGCTCCTGGACTCCCGCAACCGGCCGCAGCACCAGTAAACGTTGAACCGGTGGTGCGTCCAATCGTCAGTGATCCGCCCGCGGCTGCGCCGGCGCAAGCGGCGAATCCTGCTCGGCCGAAGGCTGTGCGCAAGATCATTCGCAAGCGGCGCAGCTACAGCCGATCGCGACAAAGATCGACACGCCGGAGGCACCCGACCGCCAGGAAGACGTCGCCGCCGAGTACCCCGCCGGCGCCAATCTTCAAGTCGGTGCCCTTTCCGGCGCCAGGATGAGGTGCAGCGGGCAACGGTAGCCGGGTGGATTGCGCACGGGTAACCGCCTTGGAACAGGAGATGCGCTCAAACAAGTGCTTCTGCAACTGGAGTGGCGGCGTTATGCAGGCGGGCAGGATTGCCAGCTGTGCATCAGAGGTCATGACGGGACAAAGATCCAGAAGGCGGGCGCGAGCCGCGGCCGGAAGGGCGTAAAGAACGCCGCGTTGGGTGAGGGCAGGTCTGGTGAAGCGCATTTTAGGAATGAATATAATCAAGGGTAGGCAATATCGCTGGATGCTGGCGATAAGCGTCGGATGCGGTCCTGCATCCACCTACCGGACGTCGGGGACACGAGTGAATGGACGATCATAAACAGACCCTGCCGCCCCAGGACCAGGCTCAACCGGTCCAGTCGTGGCTGCCAGTATTGCCACCGCCGATCGCACTGCTTGAGATTGCGCTTCTCATCGTGCTGCCGGCGATGCTCGACCTGTTCGTGCCGTCCTTTCCCTCATTGAACGATACCCAGCCCCACTTCTTCTGGCTGCCGGTTCTCCTGTTGAGCATCCAGTACGGTTCGGTCAGCGGCCTGCTGGCGGCTGGCACTGCCATCGCGCTTTCGGCATTCCTCGGCTGGCCTGAGCAGGAAATCGGCGAGAACCATTTCAGCTACCTGCTGCGCATCTGGCTCCAGCCCGTGCTGTGGCTCAGCGCCGCCATCATCCTCGGCCAATTCCGGATGCGCCAGATCGAGCTGAAGACCCAACTGCTGCGCAAGGTGGAGACGCTGACGCAGGAGCGACATGCCATCTCCGAATATGCGCGCAACCTGCGTCGCCGCTGCGACGAGCTGGAACGCAGCATTGCGACCCGGGCGGACCCCGATGCCCGCCATCTGTTGTCGGCGCTGGGCCGGTTGCAATCGACCGATGCCCCGCTGGCCGCAGCTGCGTTTCGGGATGCCGCTCGCCTGGGCTTTGGCAAATGCGATATGTCGCTCTGGGTGCGCAGCGGCGAGACGCTGCGGTTGAGCGATCGGATGGAGGCCATGGACGAGCCGGGCAGCAGGGCCACGAACGTCGAACAGCTGGCGGGCGATCACGGTCTCTACCAAGCCGTCGTGACGCAGGGCCGCAACCTTTCGGTTCTGGTGCCAGGGGACGAACGTGTCCTGGCAGGCGCCGGGCTTGCCGCCGCTCCGATCCAGGAT
>JBKDZY010000701.1:0-3678 GCA_047971765.1 Hyphomicrobiaceae bacterium
TCCCAGTTCTGGCCGACCGTCTCATAGTAGTGCATCGCCGAGCCGAAACTGATCGCGACCTGCGTGGCTCCGGGGTCCGGCCGCAGCCGCAGATCGGTGCGGAACACATAGCCATCCGCCGTCCGCTCCTGCATCAGCTTGACCAGATCGCGCGTCATGCGGATGAAGAACATCGGCAGTTCGCGCCCCGGCTTCAGCCGGGATTTCTCCGGGTCGTAGAACACCACCAGATCAATGTCGCTCGAATAGTTCAGCTCGCGCGCGCCATGCTTGCCCATCGCAATCACGATGTAGCCCGACTGGCTCTCGGGATGCTCGCCGTCCGCCAGCCATTCCCCTTTTGCGACTGCTTGCGCAAACAGGAATCCGACGCACGCCGACACGGCCGCATCGGCGGTCGCCGTCAGCGCCGCAGTCACCGTCATGATCGGCCACACACCACCCAGGTCGCACAACGCGATCAGCAGCGCCATCTCGCTCTTGAATCGCCGCAGCAACGGCATCGCCTCGGACAGGTTCGCGGCGCCGGTGACGTCGCGACCCAGCTTCTCGATCAACTCGGCCATGTACCGCTCGGGCACGCACTCGAGAATACGGAGGAGCCGCGCAGGCTCCTGGCGAATGAGCCCGGTCAGATAGGGCGAGCACCCGAGTGTCCCCAACACCAGATCGGTGACCATCGTCTCCGCCAGCAATGCCTGGAGGCGCGACCGCTGGTCGTCATCGCGCAACCCATCGATGATGTCCTGCAACAGGGATTTGGCTCGCTCGGTGTCATGCGGCGCAGGCGTCTCCACCAACCGCTTCGAGAACGCTTCGTGCGGGGTATTGGCGGCAGCCGTCGTCATCATGGTCTAGCGGTCCCTGCTGTCTTGCCTGGCGTCATGCGCGCAATGGCCCGATCGACCCGCGCACGTCTTTTGGCTCGTTATCTGGCGACAATGGCCTTAATCGGCCCGGGCGGCAATCACCCCGGAACCCGACCGCACCTATGCCGGAAATTCCACCACATCGCCTGGAATGGACCACGGCACGCTCAGCTCGTGGCCTGGGTGGCGTCCCCGGCAGCAGCGACACGATTGCCGGTCTCCCCCTCGATCGCCTGCGGACCGTGATGAAGGCCATGCCCGTTGTTCGTGCCCGCGACATCCGGGCCACCGGCCACCGGAAACTCGAGGACCACTTTCAATCCCGGAGCATTGTCTTCCAGGTGAATCCGACCACCGTGCAGTCGCGCCACCGCAGCAACAAGACTGAGCCCCAGGCCGGTTCCTGGCTTGGTCCGGCTCTTCTCCAGCCGAACGAAACGCTTCAAGGCCCGCTCCCGGTCCTCGGCCGCGATACCCAGGCCCCGGTCACCGACAACGACACACCCCATCTCGCCTTCGCGCGTGACGGCGATACTCACCTCCCGGCCATTGGACCAGGTGTCCGGCCCCGCCTCCACCTTCTCGACGGCGCCATACTTGAACGCATTGTCGATCAGGTTCGTGATGGCCTGTCCCACCAGCTGACGGTTGGCACGGATCGGCACAGATGCGGCGAGATCGAGCTGCAAGGTGAAACCCTCGTCCTCGGCCAGGGGTTCATAGAGTTCCGACAGGTCACGCGCCACCTCGGCGAGGTCGAACGTCTCCTGATCCTCTGGCGCGTTCCCGGCTTCGAGACGGGCAATCAGCAGCAGTGCGTTGAATGTCCGGATCAGATCGTCGGCCTCGTCGATCACCCTTTCGAGGCCGTTGCGCCAGGCCGCACCACCGCGCTCGTCGACAAGGGCAGCCTCGGCCCGGTTGCGCAGCCGGTTGAGCGGCGTGCGCAGGTCATGCGCGATGTTGTCGGAGACCTCCCGCAGCCCCGTCATCAATTGCTCGATCCGGTCGAGCATCGCATTGAGGCGAAGCGCCAACCGGTCGAGTTCATCCTGTGACCCGTCAACCGGCAGACGCCCCGCGAAATTGCCCGCCATGATGCCGGCACTCGCCGCCGCCATCTTGTCAATGCGCGCGAGAATGTGACGCGAAAGCCCGATACCTCCCGCAACACCGAGGAACGCCAGCAGGATCGCGCCAATCCCCACACTCTTGTAGATCGCGACCAGCAGCGTGCGCTGATCGTTGATGTCCCGCCCGGCGAGCAGCACGGCACCGCCCTCCATCTCGATCAGGACACCAGCCGCCAGACGTTCCTTGGATTTGGGTGGGCCTGCGAGCCGGTATCGAAACGTCCCGGCACGCGCCGCGCCCGAGAGGATCGGAAACTCGGCTAGATTTCCCGCGAGCTTCTGCCCGTCCGGCCCCTCAAGGAAATAGAGCGCGCCACCACCAACCCGGCTCCGCTCATCGATACTGGTGACCAGCGCCGCCAGTCCACCCCGCCGGTAGTTCACCTTCAACAGCGCCACATCGGCCGAAATCGCCTGGCTCGTCGTCTGTGTGAAGATGGTGTTCGCGCGCCAGCCGACCAGTCCGATGACGACCGCCGCCACCAACGTGAGCAGCAGCACCACGGCCAGGGTCCGCCGGAAGACGGTCGAGCGAAAGAGACTAGGCGCTGCCATCGCCGATCATGTAGCCAGCGCCACGGACGGTATGCAGAAGCGGCTTGTCAAACCCCTTGTCAATTTTTCCCCGGAGACGTGAAACGTGGACCTCAATCACGTGGGTCTGCGGATCGAAATGATAGTCCCAGACAGTCTCCAGCAGCATGGTGCGCGTCACCACCTGGCCGGCATTGCGCATGAGATACTCCAGAAGACGGAACTCGCGCGGCTGCAGGAGGATGTTCTCCCCACCGCGCTGCACCTTGTGCGTCAGCCGGTCCAGCACCAGATCGCCGACGGAATAGCGTGTCACCGTCTCGTCAGGCGACGCCCGCCGCGCCAACGCCTCCACCCGCGCCAGCAGCTCCGTCAACGCGAATGGCTTGGTCAGGTAATCGTCACCGCCGGCCTTCAGGCCCTTCACCCTGTCGTCGACCTCGCCCAGCGCGGACAGGATCAGCACAGGTGTCTTGTTGCCCGCCTGCCGAATGGCCTGGATCACGCTCAGTCCGTCACACCGGGGCAGCATCCGATCCATGATGATGAGGTCGAAACTCCCTGAAAGCGCCATCTCCTGACCCGTTTCGCCATCGCCGGCGATTTCGGGCATATGACCGCTCTCCTTCAGGCCACGATGCACGAAATGGGCGGTCTCACGATCGTCCTCGACTATCAGAACTCTCATTGTCGCCCCTTTCCGCTCGTGTGGTGATCGAGAGAGTAGCCATCGGTTGACTGCACCTCCTAGCGACCTTCCCGATCTGAAGCACACTTGAAACCGGCTTGCGGCCTGTCCTCATCCCGATTGCCGCTTCCGCACCCGTCCTCTCCGGCGTGCGAGACCTGCAGTTCAATCGTTGCCGGCAGACGCGCCCTTGGCGGATGGCGCATCTGCCGGCAGGATGGCGAGACTTGCATGACAAGCCGCGCCATCAAGGCTATCAACCCTTGGCGATCTGCAACGCCACGAACCGTGCCGACGTACCCTGCTGCACCCGGAGGAGGACAGCCTTGCGGCCGGCATCGCGGGCCTTCTACACGCCGGCGCCACCATCAGCCGGTGACTACACGGACACACCCTGAACCTCCAGGATGACATCCCCGCTCGTGAGACCCTTCACCGCCGCATCCGAGTCGCC
>JBKDZY010000702.1:0-3410 GCA_047971765.1 Hyphomicrobiaceae bacterium
GGTGCAGACGACGTCGTTACCCGCGGGAAGGCGCGCCCGTGTGATCCCTTCCGACACCATGCGCGCATCGCACAGGATCGGCGCACCAGCCTCGAGTGCTGTGCGCGCGGCGCGGGCGAAATCCGGGGTCATCCGCACGTCGCGTTCAAGACCAACCAGCCCCGCCGCGTGGATCATGCGCACCACAACGGGCTCCTCGTCGGCTGAGAACCGGGCCAGGTCGGCTTCGGCCCGGATCGTGGCGAAGCTCTCGGCATAGATCCTGGCGCCGTCGGTTTCGTAGGCGTGGGGCATTCAGCGTGCTCCCGTCGTAAGGCGTGGGTCGGTCAGCAGGGTCTGGTGTGTCAGGTCGCGGATCTCGGGCACATCTGCGGCCCGGCCGTTGCGGATCAGGTCGAAACGGCCGGGTCCCGAGGAGACCAGCGTCACGGCGCAAGGGGCCGGATGGGCGCACCCCTTGGCACAACCTGAGACATGTACATGGAGGCTCGGCCGGAGGCGGTCCGCCAGCTCGCGCGCCAGTTTCCGGGTTGGGCCAATCGCCTGCGGGCAATCCGGAGCGCCGGTGCAGGCATCCATGCGCAGGCGGGCGTCACGCGGATCGGCGATCAGTCCCGGCAGGTCCGGTATCTGCGCAGCGCCCTCGATCAGCACCATGCGCCAGGGCGTCAGGCGGAGCGCGCCAAGGTCTGCGAGAGCTTCGAGAAGATCGGCGTCGGTCCGGCCGAATTCCACTGCTGCGAGAACGCCTCCGTCGCAATGCCCAGGTGCGGGGAGGAACTGTCCGGGACGCGCCCGTTCGATGGTCCACGCTTCCGGTGGCTGCGCGCCGAGCGCGAGATGCTGTGCCATGCGTCCGCGGTTTCCCTGCACGCCACCGGTATTGACGAACCAGTGCGCAAGCTCCATCGCGGTATCCACCGCAGTCGCCGGCGTCACCGGTCTGCCGGTTGCCATCCCGTCGGCACGGCAGATGAGGCGATGCCCTGCGCGTTCGATCCGGATGTCGGCAGCGGTTCCGGTCAGCACTGGATGTGTGCCGCAATCGACGGCAAAGCCGAATTTTCCCGAGAGCGCTGGAGCGTCGGAGCGGGCCAGGCGCGCGGCCAACTCAGCCGCAATGGTCGCACTGTCATCACCTGTCCGCCAGAACGGCGTGAGCGTTATGTTGCGCCGAGCCTCGGCCTGTTCATCCGCGTCGAGCAGGCTCATCGCGCGCAGATGCGTGACCAGTCCGGCATGGTTCGCAACGCTGACCCCGCGCAGCTGGAGATTGGCGCGAGATGTGAGGTCCAGTTGTCCGTTGCCGTAGCGGCGTGACAGGTCGGAAAGCGCGCGGATCTGGACCGGCGAGAGCCGACCCATTGGCAGCCGCAGGCGAACAACGAGCCCGTCCACCGACGTCATCGGGCGTAACGCACCGGGACACCAGCCCTGGACAATCGGTCGGGATTGCTCGGTGCCACTCATGCCGCACCTCCGATAAGCGAGTGGACCGAGTTGCGCCGGGGCTGCCACAGCCCGGCCTCGGCAAGTTGCCCAAAGCGGGCGCGCATGGCTTCCAGAGCCCTCGGGTTTTCCCTGTCGAGAAACGCGACGACATCCTCGTGCCCAAGCGTTTCGTCGAAATAGAGATCGAACAGGTGCGACGGCACCACACCTGCGAGATGCGCGAATGCGGCAAGGTGATCGAGCGTGGCAGCCAGTTCGGCGCCGCCCCGGAACCCGTGGCACTGCATGGATGCGATCCAATCGGGATTGGCAGCGCGGGATCGCACCGTATGGGCGATAGCTTCCGCCAGGCTGCGCGCGCGCGGCGTGTCGGGCCGCGTGGCGTCGAGATGGTAGAGCGCCGGAGCCGGCTGACCGATCCGTGCCATCGCCGCAGCGAACCCCGCCTCGTGCGCGGCATAGTCGGCGGCCATCAGCATGTCGGTTTCAGGCAGATCCTGCAGGTGGACGAAGGCATCGGTTGTCGCCAGGCGTTCCTCCAGCGCCTCCCGCGCCGGTCGGCTCTGTCCCTGCGCATCGATTGCATGGCTGGATGCGGCAAGCCATGCTTCGCCCGCCTCAAGGCGCGCATCGGCGGTCAGCGCATTCGGCAACGTCGTCATGTCCAATCCGTAACAGCCGGGTTTCGGCCCGAAAACACGGGGGACGCGCTTGCAATAAGGATTGTCGCCATCTGCTTCGTCGCGCATCGCCAGGGCGTCACAGGCGGCTTCGAACATCTGAGCAAGTCCCGGGAAGACGTCGCGAAACAGCCCCGAGACACGCAATGTCACGTCGATACGCGGTCTTCCGAGCTGGGCCGGGACGATCACCTCGAAACCGTTCACCCGTTCGCTGGCCGTGTCCCACCGCGGTTCAAGCCCTGCCAGATGCAACGCCATCGCGAATTCCTCGCCCGCCGTGCGCATGGTGGCAGACCCCCAGAGATCCACCACCAGCCCCCTGGGCCAGTCTCCGAGATCCTGCAGGTGGCGACGGAGCAATTCCTCGGCCAGCTTCACGCCCTGGGCGTGAGCCGCCCGCGACGGTACGGCGCGAGGATCGGTGGTGAACAGGTTGCGTCCGCTCGGCAGTACGTCCGTGCGTCCGCGATAGGGCGACCCGGACGGGCCGGCAGGCACGAAGCGGCCGCGCAACGCCGCCATCAGGCCGGCACGCTCCGCCGCGCCGCACGGACCGGTGCCGAAGATGTGCAGCCCTTCGGGAAACTGCGCCTCCTTGATGTCGCAGACGAAGCGGTCGATGCGGGTGATGGCCTGGGCCGCACTGGCCGCTGCCGGGATGCCGAGGTCGGCCTCCACGCCGCGCCCTTGCGCCTCCGCCCGGATGCCGCGGATCAGCCGATCACGCCGCGCCGGATCGAGGCCGTCCGCTGTCGAATATTCATCCAGCAGGTGTTCGAGCCGGCCGAGGTTGGCGGGCAGTTTCGTCTGCGCCAGCGGCGGCGGCAAGTGGCCAAGAGTGACGGCTCCGATCCGGCGCTTGGCCTGGGCGGCCTCGCCGGGATCGTTGACGATGAACGGATAGATGACGGGCAGCGCGCCGGTGAGTGCCTCGGGCCAGCACGTCCGCGACAGCGCCACCGACTTGCCGGGCAGCCACTCCAGCGTGCCGTGGGCGCCGACATGAACCAGCGCGTCGGCTTGCGCGCGCAACCACAGATAGAACGCGACATATGCATGGCATGGGGTGCGGGCGAGATCGTGATAGTCGTCAAAGCGCGTTTCGGCAGCGCCGCGCTCCGGCTGCAAGGCGATCAGTGCCGCACCGGCCCGCAGCGCGCAGAACCGGAAGGCACCGTCCGCCACCGCCGGATCATCTCCCGGTGAACCCCAGGTACGGACGAGATCGACACGCAGCGTCTCAGGCAAGGTCTCCAGTTCCGACAGATAGGCAGC
>JBKDZY010000703.1:0-1907 GCA_047971765.1 Hyphomicrobiaceae bacterium
GCAAGATTGAACTCGTCCCCCGCCGCCAGCCCCGCCATGCCGCGGGTGCCGCGTCCTTCGCATTTGTACAGGAATTCGATAACCCCGGCGCTCCGATCAATACTATAGACGCTCATCGGTCTGCGCATCCAGACTTCAGCCCCGTCTGGCGTGGGACACAGCAAGTGAAAAAACTGTCCGGCCTCAGCCTCCAGCGCGCGCTGATGCACTTTGAGGACGAGATGCTTGTATTCTGCATTGACCCAGTCATTCGACTGCACGATGCCGATGAATTCCCCGACGAGGCGCTGCGGGTAAGGGTCAACATCGCCGACGCGCAACGCGGAATTGGTATACTTCGCACACGGTTCGAGATCCATTAGCGCTCAGCCCTGACTATGTGAAAGTGAAGTCATCCAGATCGTGCGGTCTTCCATAACGCGACTTCCTGATCGTGTCAATTTTGTTACAATTGGCCTGTGCGCACCCCATCGACCACCGAAGATATGACCATTTCAGCACCGATATCACCACCATACGTGAAGGCAGAACCCAATTGTTATTGGCTGCCCGCTGAAGTCCGTTCGCCAAAAGACCACCCGGTTCAACCACCCGCAAACCGCCGGAGCGGGGCAACTTGGTAATCTGTACCAATTTTGGTATAGTTTTCCACCTGCTGTATGATTGGCAACCAATTTGTGCAACCGGGGTGAAACTGGTCAATGGCATTTCGCTACGTTGAGATCGGTCAAAGACTGAAAGCCTATCGCATGGGCTCCGGCCTCAGTGCGGAGGAGATCGCAAAACGTCTTGGCATTTCACGGACCGCCCTTTACCGGTTCGAACGTGGCGAGTTGGCGAAGATCGAGACGCTTGAAAGGCTGGCCGAACTACTCGGAGTGTCCACCCCCACTCTGCTGGGCGTCGGCATCGAGTATATTCCGTCGGCCGTGAGCTATTTCGAACGCATGCGGCAGATCGAGGAGGCGACAGAACATATTTTCATGTTGTCTGGACCGATCTCATTTCTTCTGGCGTCTGATAACTTTCACGCTGCCCTGAGCGACGTTCTGAGCGAGAACATAACCAACACCGCCGCCGACAGGGCAAAGGCACTATCCGACGTGCCCAAGATCATCGATATTCTCAGCGAACGAAAGGAGCTCTATCGCCGGCGCCGTCCGACAGTCGTCAACCTGATGTCGGTGTTCGAGGTCGAGCGGTTTCTCGACCACGGCTTCGTTGGACGTAAAGACCTGCCCCTCGACGTTCTGTCAGCCCGCAGATCCTTGGCGCGGAAGGAGATTTCATATTTCGCGAGGCTGCTCGAAGACCAACCCATGGGGATTCAGATCGGCCTCGTTCCGGATACGCTGCCACACTACAGCTTCCAGCTGTTTCGCCAGAGCGACAGGAAAGTCCTCGTGCTCAGCCCCTTCCGGCTGGGCGGCGAACCCAACGTCCGCGTTGGAGTGGCCATGATCACGTCGGCACCGGACGCCATCTCGCTGCATGAAAAGGTCGTCGAGGAAATGTGGACACGCGCCTTGAAAGGCCAGCAAGCTGCCGATTGCCTCAAACGGCTCCTCGACGCCTCCGCACCGGTCGCGGCTGCCACACCTGCGGCTCCACGCCGCCGGCGGAGGCCCAATTCATGACAGAACTTGAGTATAACATCGCAGTACGCATGCTGCGATCTGAACCCCAGACCAGAGCGCAACCCACAAGGACCGACTGATGAATGACCGTAGCCACGACGGCCATGGACACCACCGCGCGCACGCTCATGGCCATCACCACAGTACAGGAAACGAGCACGCCGTCGGACTAGCCGCTGTCATTACCGGCACGTTCATGGTTGTGGAAATCGTCGGTGGCCTGTTGTCGGGTTCACTGGCATTGCTGGCTGATGCCGGTCATATGTTGAC
>JBKDZY010000704.1:0-26770 GCA_047971765.1 Hyphomicrobiaceae bacterium
CTCGCCTTCGGTCTTGCCCGGAGCCCGCGACAACACCTCCTCATCCACCAGGTCGATGAAGGCGGCCAGAATATCGCCCTTGGAGGCGAACTCCTTCTTCAGGTCGACAAGCGTTGCACCAGCCTTCTCGGCGATCTCGCTCAGGGTCAGGCGATCCCATGACTTGTCGGACGCCAGCGACAAGGCAGCGGCAATCAGACGGCCCTTTTCCGAAGTCAGGTCAACCACGCGCAATCCTCCATCGGATATTCATGCCTCGGCGCACCGCCATCAGGTTCCAGGCCCGGGACAATCCTGGCACTCACCATAGTGGGGAAGATGGATCATTTTGAGGTCAGCGCGCCTGAGGCCAATTTACGCGCCTCCACCGGCCTATGACCAACGCCACCGGCACAATTGGATAACCCGGAGACGCGAAAAGGGGGCATGAAGCCCCCCTTTGTGCAACACAAGTCCCCACCGGTTCAGCGCACGCGCTCGTAGACAACCCCGTTGTAGACGAACCGCTGGGCACCGTTCATCCGGCTATTCCGCGGCAGGTAGTAGAGACCGTTGGAACCACGGCGGATCTGCATCGCATTGTTCTGTGGACGAACCTGCTGCTGTTTTGCAGGCCAACCCCATGACCAGTTCGAACCACCCGACGCTGTCCGCACCCGGCGGCTACCCGCGCTGGCCGCAACCGACCGCTCCGGCGAACGCTTGCGCGCAACCGCAGTTGGTGGCGGCGTACCGACCACGGCAATACGGGTGTTCTTGAAACCGGCGCTATGCACCAGCGAATAGAATTTCCCGGCATTCCCTGGCGCAAGGCGCACGCAGCCATGGGAAGCAGGACGGCCAAGCTGCGAGGTGGCGTTTGTGCCATGCACTGCGATGCCGCCGTTGAAGAACACGGCATGGGGCATTGGTGCATTGTCGTACTTGCGCGAATACCACATCTTCGATGCCCACTGCGGACGGAAGGTGCCGCGCGGCGTCGGATAACCCGCACGGCCCGACGAGATCGGCCAGCTATGCTGGACATGTCCGCCATAGCTCACGTCCATCCGCTGGTGGGTGAGATTGATGCTGACAGACAGTTTCCTGGCTGCAGGCTTGGCATTTGACGTGGAAGGGGCGCCCGCGGCCTTTCCGCCCTGCCCATTCTTCACAGGTGGAGCAGCCTTGGCAGAGGCGACGGAAAGACCTGCGGCCAGGACAACGGCCAGCGAGATCGAAATCGACCGGTAATCAGACATCTTCGTTCCTACGCGAGACAAATTGGAAGCTTGTCTGTTTTGTAGCCGAAGAGTGCTGAGTTAGGGTTAAGTGGACGGAGTTAACTGTCTGGCCAGGGGCAACAATTCCTGGTGATCAGGCGCCCCGGATTGAAACGCCTGTTAACACGCGAGCCAGACCTTGCAATGCCACGGTGCGCTGGCCTGCCCACCTCCCCTCTTGCCACAAACGCCAAGCAACGCGATGCTTCCCCGCGCACGGCACCCGCATGGAGGAAAGAAATGGCTGATTACGACATCGTCATTCGCGGGGGAACGGTCGCCACCGCAACCGATACCTATACCGCCGACGTCGCCATCAAGGACGGCATCATAGCGGCCGTCGGGCGCGATCTGCCGCCAGCAGGCAGGGACATCGACGCCAGCGGCAAATTCGTTCTGCCGGGCGGTGTCGACAGCCACGCCCACATTGAACAGTTGTCCGGCATGGGTGTCATGAACGCCGACAACTTCGAGAGCGCAACAGGTTCGGCCGCGCGGGGCGGAACCACCACGGTGGTGTGTTTCGCTGCCCAGCACAAGGGCAAGAGCCTCACCCGGGTCGTTGACGACTACCATGGCCTGGCCCGCAAGGGCGCCATCATCGACTATGCCCTGCACATGATCCTGGCCGACCCGAATGCGCATGTCCTGAAGGAGGAATTGCCCCCGCTCGTCAGGAGCGGTCACGCCTCGATCAAGCTGTTCATGACCTACGAGCACACCAGGGTCGATGACGAGCAGCTTCTCGATACCCTGATCGCGGCCAGGGAGAACAAGGCGCTGGTCTGCGTTCATGCGGAAAACAACGGCATGATCTCATGGATGGGACGCCGTCTCGTGGAACGTGGCTACAAGGCGCCGAAATTCCACGGCCCCCACCATCCCCGCCTGTGCGAGAGCGAAGCCATCTACCGCCTCGCGGCCTTCTCCGAACTCGTGGACCAGCCGGTGATCGTCTATCACGTCTCGACCGACGAAGGCGCCCGCGTCATTCGCGAGGCGCGCGGCCGAGGCGTCAAGATGTTTGGCGAAACGTGCACCCAGTATCTGACGCTCACGGTCGACGATCTCGACAAGCCCGGACTGGAAGGCGCCAAGTGGGTGTGCAGCCCGCCACTACGCTGGAAATCGGACCAGGACGCCCTCTGGCAGGCCCTCGACCGCGGCGACCTGCAATTCGTGTCATCCGATCACGCGCCCTACCGCCCGGATGCAACCGGCAAGTTCCTGAAAGGTGCGGAACCGCCGTTCAAGGACATCGCCAACGGCATGCCGGGCCTGGAATTGCGCCTGCCGTTGTTGTTTGACGCGATCGTTTCCCAGGGCCGATACAGCATCAACCGCTTCGTTGAATGGACATCGACGGCGCCGGCGAGAATGTATGGCCTGGCGCCCAGGAAAGGGACGATCGCCATCGGAGGCGATGCCGACATCTGCATCTGGGACGCCAACCGGCGCACCACGATCACGGACGCCACGACCCACGACAACACCGGTTATTCGCCCTATGCCGGCAGAACCATCCAGGGCTGGCCAGTGCAGGTCCTGCGCCGTGGCGAACTCATCGTCGATGATGGCAGGCTCTCGGCCACGCCGGGCTCCGGCCAGTTCCTGCCCCGCGATGCCGGCGAGGCAGCGAAACCCACGGGCCGGCTCAGTCCGGAATTCGACGAAACGCGAAATTTTGGCGCAAGACTCTACTAGCAGATTTCGAGAACGGACAGCCCCAGCAACGGAGGAGCGAAACACGCGGCGCAGGCAATTCGTGCAACAACGAGGTCGCATCATGCACAAGCTCAGCAGACGGCAATCCGAAAAGATCCTGCAAGCCATGAAGAACTGGTCGTGCGGCAACAGGCACATCCGCGGCATGGCGGTGGTCGGTTCCTGGGACGACGAGGACCGCGCCCACGCCGAAGCCCACCTGGACATGGTCTTCGTTGTCGAGGAACCGGACCGTTTTCGATCCTGCGAACTCTGGATGCGTGAGATCGACTGGAACGCGGCCGCACTCGGCGAAGGTCGCTGGAGCGATTGCGACGCCGGCTGTGGCTGCGCACGGCACTTGTCATTCGATGACGGCACGCGGGTGGAGGTGAGCTTCGTGCCGCGAAGCTGGGCCGAGGTCGATCCCATCGACGCGGCCACACGGCGCATCGCCGGCAACGGTATGCGCGTCGTGCACGACCCCGATGGCCTGCTGGGGCGTCTCATCACCGTTCTCTGAGCAGCTTTGACAAGGCTGGCGTTGCCGGACACTCTTCAGGATACGAGGCAACACGGCGAGGCGGGCACACCCGCCCGACGCAGGCGACGAGAACGAGGAAACGCAAATGCTCGACGAGCCCATTGCTTGGCGCCCGACGCGAGAAACGGTCGCTGGTGCGAACCTCACACGATTGATCGAGGCCACCGGGCGGCGCGACTACGATGATCTGCTGGCGTGGTCTGTCAACGAACCTGAAGCGTTCTATCGCGGCCTCATCTCCCATCTCGACTACCGCTTCACGAAACCGTTTGAAAGAGCGCTCGACCTGTCCAAGGGCCCGCAATGGCCGCGCTGGTGCGCAGGCGGCGAGACCAACGTGGTCCTCAACTGCCTCGACAAGTGGCGCGGCACACCGACCTACGCCAGAACGATGCTGGAATGGGTCGGCGAGAACGGGGAGGAACACGCCTGGACCTATGCCGACCTCGACCGCGACGTCTGCCGTCTCGCAGCCGGCCTGCGCCGCCTCGGCATCGGACCGGGCGATGTCGTCGCAATGTATCTGCCGAACATCCCGGAAGCCGCCATCACCCTGCTGGCCGTTCCCAAGATCGGCGCAATCGTGCTGCCGCTGTTTTCCGGCTTCGGCAGCGATGCCGTCGTCTCGCGCCTCAAGGATTCCGGCGCAAAGGCCATCGTCACCGCCGACGGGTCCTACCGCCGCGGTCGCATCGTCCCGGCCAAGGACGTTGTCGATGCCGCCCGCGCAAGTGCTCCCGCACTGGAGCACGTCATCGTCTGTCACCGCGCCGAGACCGCAATGACCTGGCAGGCGGGCGATCATCACTGGAACGACATCCTCGTCGACACCCCATCGGATGCCGAGAGCGAAACCCTGAGTGTCGATGCCGATAGTCCCTTCCTGCTGGTCTACACCTCCGGCACCTCCGGCAAGCCCAAGGGTGTGGTCCACACGCACTGCGGATTTCCGCTCAAGACCCTGCTCGACCTCGCCATCTGCATGGACTTCAAGGCCTCCGACCGGATGCTTTGGATGTCGGACATGGGCTGGCTGGTAGGACCCCTCCTCGTCTACGGAACGACGCTGCAAGGCGCGACCGCAATCCTGGCGGAAGGAACACCGGACTTCCCGACGGGCGACCGCATCTGGAAGCTCGTCGAGGAAAAGCGCATCAGCTATCTCGGCATCGCCCCCACCATCGCCCGCACCTTCATGGCCGACGCCAGCTTCGACCCCGGCCATTATGATTTCTCGTCGCTGCGCGTCTTCGTGTCGACCGGCGAAGCCTGGACACCCGAGGCGTGGCACTGGCTGTTCCAGTCCATCGGCGGGAGCCGCCTGCCGATCCTCAACTTCAGTGGCGGCACGGAGATGATCGGCATCGTCAGCTCGGTCGTCACGCTGCCGATCAAGCCGTGCTCGTTCACCCGCCCGGTACCCGGCACCCACGCAGCCATCTTCGACGAGAACGGCAAGGAAGCCGCCCCCGGCGTGGTCGGAGAACTGGTGATGCGCCGCGCGCCGATCGGCCTGACGCAGGGGCTATGGCACGACAACGACCGCTACATGTCCAGCTACTGGTCCACCTATGACGGCGTCTGGCACCACGGTGACTTTGCCGTACAGGACGCGGACGGCTTCTACTACCTGATGGGGCGCTCCGACGACACCTTGAAGATTGCTGGCAAGCGCACCGGACCATCCGAGATCGAGGCCTTGCTGCTTGGCACAGGCCACGTCAGCGAGGTCGCCGCGATTGGCATTCCGGACCCGGTCAAGGGCACTGCAATCGTCTGTGTCTGCGTGCTGGGCGCGGACGTGGCCCCCGATGGCGCCCGCGACGACCTGTCCGCTGCGGTCACGCGTGGTCTCGGGACGCCATTCCGGCCCAAGGTCATCACCTTTACCGACGACCTTCCGAAAACCCGCAACATGAAGATCATGCGCCGCGTGGTCCGTGCCGTTTATCTCGATCAGGACCCCGGCGACCTGTCTTCACTGGTCAATCCCGACTCGATCGACCGCCTGCGCGAAAAGGTCAGAGCCTCAGCCGGTTGAATTGCGGCCCCACACGGATGCATGATCCGCCAGATGTCGAAAGGTCCGCTTTCGGCGCTGCCCGCCGGCCCCTGAATGCCTCCGGTGACCACGCACCGCGAGAGCGTAGCCTGAACCCGCCGGACGCACGCCACGCCGTGGCATCGGACACGCCCCGATGTCCACGATCTGGAACTCGGGACGCGGTAATGCCTCCCGACGAGAAGCAAAGGAAACACACTCATGCGCTTGAAGGATAAAGTCGCTCTCGTGACAGGCGCCGGTGGCGGCCTCGGATCTGCCATCGCCAAACGCTACGGTGCCGAAGGCGCCGCCGTGTTGTGCTCGGACAACAACCTCGACAAGGCAAAGGCCACCGCCGATGCCATCGTGAAGGCAGGCGGACGCGCCGAGGCGATCAAGGCCGATGTCACCATCCCGGCGGACTGTCAGCTCCAGGTCGATGAAACGGTGAAGCGCTTCGGCCGCATCGATATCGTGGTCAACAGCGCCGGCATCGGCCTGCACAAACTGGCGCTCGACACGAGCCTCGAGGACTGGGAGCGCGTGCTGCGCATCAACCTGACAGGGTCGTTCCTGACGTCACAGGCCGCCGCCCGCATCATGGTCGAGCAAGGTGGCGGCAGGATCATCCAGATCGGCTCCATCTCCGGACAACGCGGCAACATGGGCGGCATCGCCTACGGCGCCTCGAAGGCCGCTGCTAATCATCTCTGCAAGGTGCTGGCCGTCGAGCTCTCGGGCCAGGGGGTCATGTGCAATACCATCGCGCCCGGCCCGATCGAGACCGGCATTTCCGTGCATGGGCCAACCCGCAAGCGTGGCTATATCGACCGCATCCCCACGCACACCTACGGGTCGCCGGAAGCCGTGGCCAACGCCGCGCTCTATCTCGCCTCCGACGAGTGCCAATGGGTGACCGGCCATGTTCTCAATGTGGACGGCGGCTACGGCGGCGCCGGGCTCTCCTATGACCCCCAGGAGATCCGATGACCGGAAAACGTGCGCACAGCCCCCACACACGCCATCACGGCGCAAGACAGGGGATCAGCCCGCATGTGGCATGTGTCGCGTGCGGGCCGATCGAGGAACGCCTGATACGGAAGGAAGGTTATGGCGGTTATCGACTTTTTTGATCGCGGGTGGATGATCAACCCCGAAGGCCCGGCCTATATCATGGATGGCCGGTCGTATTCGTTTTCGGCAATCCGGGACATCTCATGCCGCATCGCACAGGCGCTTCTGGCGCGGGGCCTGCAACGGGAAGCAAAGGTCGCGGTCTGGTCGTTGAATGATCCGATTGCATGGACGTGCGTCCTCGGCGTCTGGCGCGCGGGCATGACGTGGGTGCCGGTAAACCCGCGCAGCTCGCTCGAGGACAACGGACATATCCTCGACGCCTTCGATTGCGAGGTCCTGTTCTTCCAGAGTTCGTTTGCCGAAGCGGTTGCGGAACTGCGCCCCAGGCTCGCCAGGCTCCGCCATGCGATATGCATCGACGAGGACCTTCCCGATGCCCCGATCCTCAATGAATTCCTCGACGGCCAACCAGTGGAACCGCCACGCATCACCTATAATCCCGATGACGTGGTGATGCTGGGTGCAACCGGGGGCACCACCGGCATGCCGAAGGGCGTGATGAACACCAACCGCAACATCGCGACCTTCCTGGCCAACTACGCGGCGACGATGACCTATCGTCCAGGCGAACCGATCGTCAACCTCGCCGCAGCTCCCATGACCCACACCGCGGGCAACATGTCGCTTCCGACAACCGCCCGCGGCGGCACCGTCGTCATCCTCCCCCGCCCGGACCCCATGGCGCTGATGTACGCGATCGAAAACAGCAGGGTCACCGAACTCTTCCTGCCACCCACCGTGATCTACAATCTTCTCAGCCATCCAGCCGTCAAGGAATCGGATTTCACCTCCCTGCGGTACTTCATGTACGGCGCGGCACCGATGTCGATCGAGAAGCTGCGGGAGGCGATCCAGGTTTTCGGACCTGTGATGGTCGGCGGCTATGGCCAGATGGAAGCCTTCGCCTCCATCTCGTACATGAGCCCCGAGGAACATTTCATTGACGGCAGGATTGCATCGGATCAACGCCTGTCATCGTGCGGACGCCCATTGCCGCTGACCCAGGTGATCATCACCGACGACAACAACGAGCCGCTGCCCACCGGCCAGTCCGGAGAAATCTGTGTCGGTGGCGACATCGTCATGAAAGGCTACTACAAGCAGCCCGATAAAACCGCCGAGACCATCATCGACGGCTGGCTGCATACCGGCGACATCGGTCACCTCGACCATGACGGCTACCTGCACATCACCGATCGCAAGAAGGACATGATCATTTCCGGTGGCTTCAACGTCTACCCGAGCGAGCTCGAGCAGGTCATCTGGGGTCACCCGGCCGTGCAGGATTGCGCCGTCATCGGCGTGCCGGACGACAAGTGGGGCGAGGCCGTCAAGGCGGTGGTGGAGTTGAAGCCCGGAATGGCCGTCGAGGCGAACGAATTGATCGCCCTGTGCCGGGAACGCCTTGGCGGCGTGAAGACACCGAAGACCGTCGACTTCATGGAGTTGCTGCCACGCAGCCCCAACGGCAAGGTGCTCAAGAAGGACATCAGATCGAAATACTGGGAAAAAAGCGGAAGGACGATCTGAGCCGGAACGCATTCTCGCGATACGCGTCTCAATGTCAGCCCGAGTGCAAGGCGCCGCACGGAAACCCTCCAGCAGCGCCTTTGTCTTGATGCGGCCTGCATCCAGCAGGAACCGGAGGCCAGAGAGGCGGTTCCCCCTGCATTCCAGGGCGACCGCCTCCAGGTGCTATCGCATCCGCTCGACCTTGCTCATCAGATGAAACTCTGGATGAACAAGGTCACGGCCGGAATATACGTCACCATGGCCAGCACGATGGCCATCACCAACAACATCGGCAACAGAGGCCGGGCGATCGCACCCACCGACAGGTTACTGATGGCAGCGCCGACGAACAGCGTGTAGCCGAACGGTGGCGTCGCCATGCCGACAGTGAAGTTGATCGCAACCATCGCACCGAGCTGGATCGGATCCATGCCGATCTGGTTGCCGATCTTGATCAGGATCGGCGCCAGGATGGTCATGGCGGCAAGGTTGTCCATCACGCAGCCGATCAGCAGCAGCATGACGTTCAACGTGGCCAGCAGCACGTACTGATGACCCGACAGGTCCGCGAACACGACGGCAATCTTGTCCGGCATCCGCTCAAGCGCAATCAACCAGCCGAAGCCGTTGGCCGCAACCAGGATGAACATCACGATCGCAGTCGTTTTCAGCGACTTGGCGAAGATTTCCGGTAGTTCGCGCAGCTTGAGTTCGCCGTAGGCGAAGATCCCGACAAGCAGCGCGTAGACCACCGCCACCACGGCCGCTTCGGTGGGTGTCACGACACCACCGTAGATGCCACCCAGGATGATGACCGGCGCCAACAGCGCCCACGCGCCCTTGCGGATCGCCTCACCCGCTTCCCCCCAGGACGCTGGCTCCTCCCCCGGCACTCCGGACCGCTTCGCATACCACCAGCAGATGCCCATCAGGCCAATCGCCAGCAGCACGCCCGGAACAATGCCCGCCAGGAACAGTTTGGAGATGGACTGCTCCGCCATCACACCCCAGATGATGAGAATGATGGACGGAGGAATGATCGGCCCGATGATGCCCCCCGAAACCGCAAGCGCCGTCGCGAAAGCCGGATGATAGCCCCGCTTCGTCATTTCCGGGATCATGATGACGCCGATGGCCGCGGTCGTCGCAGGAGCGGACCCCGAGATGGCGGCAAAGAACGTGGCGGCCAGCACGGTGACGATGCCAAGCCCACCGGTGCGATGGCGCACGAGCACATCAGCCGTGCCGACCAACCGCCGGGAAAGTCCACCGGCCGTCATCAGGTCGCCAGCAAGAATGAAGAACGGAACCGCGAGCAGACTGAAGGATTGCGTGCCCGAGATCATGCGCTGTGCAAACACGATGAACTCGATGTCGGAGAACCACAGCCCCCCGATGGTGCACACCGCCAGCGCAATCGCGAACGGTACCCGCAGACACAACAGACCGAAAAAACCGGCGCTCAGCACCCATTGCGTTTCCGTCATGATGTGGGAACCTGTCGCTCGCTGGCGGCCATCTTCGATGGTTTCAACAGGGCCGCCAGCGCATGCACGGTGATGAGAACACCGGCCACCGGCGCTGCCGAGTGCAGGGCCTCGATCGGATAGTTGATGGCCGCTGAAACCTGCCCCTCGGTATCGAGCACATATTCCCAGCCCGAATCCGCAAGCATCAGACCCACCCCCAGCGTGACCAGCTGCACAAACCGTTCAAGCACGTACTGGATCACCCAGGGTGTGCTGTCCGGCCACAGATCGAGATACACATGGATCCCCTCGCGAACCCCCACACTCCCCATCAGCAGAACCACCCATGTGAACAGGGCCATGCTGAATTCCTCAGCCCACACGGGCGGGGCATTGAAAATATAGCGCGCGACGACCTGATAGGTCAGCGCCGCGAGCATCAGCGCAAACATGACAACCGAGACTGCCACGGAAGCCGTGGACAGCCATCGGCTAATCGTGTCGATCAGCCTAGTCATAACGAGCCGGTTCCAGATGAGGTTCGACGGATGACTGGGTCCCCCACCCCTGGGAGACCCAGCCAGTTCAGGCCGGAAACAAGCCTACTTCTTCTTCACCGCTGCCAGGGTCTTGTCCAGCAGGTCGCCGCCAATGCTCTTCTTGAAGCGCTTGTAGACAGGAAGCACCGCCTCGCGGAACTGCGCGGGATCCTTGATCTCGTTGATCACGAAACCCTTGGCCTTCAGGTCGGCAATGATCTTCCGCTCGTTTGCCGCCGCCTGCGCGCGCTGCTCGCCCGTGGCCTTCTTGCCGGCCTCGATCATGGCCTTCTGCAGATCCGCCGGCATCTTCTTGAACACCTTCTTCGACACCATCAGGTGGATGACGGAGTAGGTATGCCGTGTGAGCGACATGTACTTGGTGATCTCGTACATCTTGGCCGAGTCGATCACCGCGGAGGGAATTTCCAGACCGTCGAGAGCCCCCTGCTGCACCGCCGAGAAGACCTCGCCCCACGCCATCGGAACCGGGTTGCCGCCCAGCGCCTTGAACATGTCGATGTAGACCGGGTTCTGCATGGTCCGGTATTTGACGCCCTTCACATCCGACGGCACGGCCACCGGACGGACATTGTTGATCATGTTGCGGAAGCCGCCTTCCATGAACCCGAGGTGCACGACGCCCTTCTTGTCCAGCTTCTTCCTCAACGCAGCGCCGATAGGCCCGTCGAGAATATCCTGGGCCTGCTTGGCCGAGGAGAAGAGGAACGGCATGTCGTTCAACTGAAGGGCCGGAACCGTGTTGGCCACGACGGCATTGGTGATGATGGCCATGTCGATGGTGCCGAAGCGAAGGCCTTCCATCAACTCCTTCTCGTCGCCGATCTGGCGGTTCGGGAAGAACGAAACCTCGATGCGTCCCTTGGAAGCCTCCTTGACATCCTTGGCGAACAGGTGGGCACCCAATGCATACGGATCGGTCGGGCTGTCGGCAGATGAAACACCAAGCTTCAGCTTGAAGGTTTCCTCGGCGCTGGCCGGCGCGGCGAGCCAGATACAAGCCAAGGCGGCAAGTAGCCAGCGGATATTGGCGATCCTCTGGAGCCAATTGACGATCATTCAGGAGTCTCCTCGAAATTTTTGGGCAACAGTCACGACGCGAGGCGAATGCTCAGCGAGCCGATCGGGCGAAGACTAGGCAGGATTGTTCGACGCTGACAACCCGCCGAAAGGCATTTTTTACCATATCTTCTGCTGCCGGTCAGATGAAGCAGACACCCGACAACCACGAATGGATTTCGGCGTTTGCGTGATCGCAAACCGTCCGCAAACACCCTATCCCCCGGGAAAACGGGCGAGCCGCGTCATACGGCGTCGCGAAACCGCAGACACAGGCGAAACCTCATCGCCTGCGCGACTTGATGCCGAACGCTACGCGCTTCCGAGAACGGTGATGCAGCACGTCGCTTCCTCGATTCCGTAGATGCCACCGCCGTTCTCTGCAATCGCGTAGCGTGCGCCATCCACCTGTCGCTCACCTGCCTCGCCACGAAGCTGCACGGCAAGCTCATAGATCTGCCCGAGCCCTGTCGCACCGATGGGATGGCCTTTGGACTCGAGCCCGCCCGAGACATTCACCGGAATAGCGCCGCCAAGCCGCGTTGCGCCTTGCTCCGCCATCCGCCCGCCCTCGCCGAACGCGCAGAACCCAAGGCATTCGGTCTGCGTGACTTCCCCCATTGCGGTCGCGTCATGCACTTCCGCCACGTCGATATCGCCGGGACCGATACCGGCCTGCTGATAGGCCCGCGCCGCGGCCCGCCGCGTGATATGGTTTTCCATGTCCTCCGGCGCACGATTGGTGCCAGTCCCCATCACCGACGCCAGCACCTTGACGGCACGCTCCGTGTCGAACCGGTCGAGCGCACTTTTCGAACACACGATGGCCGCCGCACCACCATCCGAGATCGGCGAACACATCGGCAGCGTCAACGGCCATGAGATCAAGCGCGCGGCCAGCACATCATCGACCGAGGCCTCGAAGCGGAACTGCGATTTCGGATTGAGCGTTGAATGCTGATGGTTCTTCGATGATACCGCAGCAAGCTGACGCTGGGTCAATCCGAACATCTTCATGTGCTGTTTGGCGAAACAGGCATAGACATCCATGAACGGGCTCCGCTGACCTGCCGCCTCCGCTTCCGGGGGGACCGCGACACCGTCCCCGAGCGCAATCAGACGGTCGAACGTCTCCTGCCGCCGGTGGACATCGAGTGCGCCGTCAAAGATGGCAAACGACTTGGCCTTGTCCTGGTCGTACATCTTGTCGACGCCGACCGCCAATGCCACATCCGTCACCCCGGCCCGAACCGCGGTCACCGCGGCGTTGAATGCCGTCGATGCACTCGCACAGGCATTCTCGACATTCGCCATCGCGATGCCTTCGAAGCCCATGTCGCGCAGCGCGATCTCGCCGGGAACACAGTATTGCCCTTCCATCACCCCCTGGGTCGTGTTCGAGAACCATGCCGCCCCGACGTCAGCCGTTGCAGCCCCCGCATCGCCGAGCACACCCTCCACGGCCTCGCGCGTCAGGTCCTTGACGGACTTCTCCAGATGCTTGCCGAAGTGCGTCATCGAAACACCGACAATGTAGACGTCTTCCATTCGGGCCTCCTGGCAGCAGATGGTGGGGCAAGGTGAAAACGGACGGTCAACCGGCGGCGTGCGCCTTTATGATCTCCCTGATCCTCGGCAGATGCTCGCGTCCCCAGTAGAGATCGCCATCGGGCAGCAGGAAGCTGGTGACGCCGAACACGCCCGCCTCTTCCGCCTCGTGCTGGACCCGCTGGAGTTCGCGCCGTCCCTCGTCCGCCGCGTAGGCGGCAAAACCGCTGCCATCCGCGCCGCAGTCCGTGATCAGCGCCGCCAACACACCGGTGTCCTCGATGTCGAGTTCCCGGCGCCAGAACAGATCGAAGACCCGGTCATGATAGCAACGGAACACCCCCTGGCGCTTGGCGTAGAGCATACCGATGTTGGCCAGCGAGGAATCCCAGATCTTTCGCGTTCCCCGGATGACCAGGCCGCGCAGGTTGGCTTCGCGCCGGCAGTCCATGTAGCTGTACTTGACGCGGCGCCACTGATGGGCGTTGCGGCTCTGCTCCACGACGCTACCCGTTTCATCGAGACGCGCACTGCCGAGATAGGCCGGAATGTCGAGGGTATAGGGTAGCCAGTCGAGCACGATACCGGTCTCGCTCTCGAGCTCGTAGGCAAGATCCTTGGCGAGATAGGCATAGGGGCTCTTGTAGTCCGAATAGACCTTGATCGTCATTCCGCTCATGTGCTGGCAGTCTCCCTTCTTGTTCTTCCGTCGCCGCGGTCGTGCATCGCGCCCGCATCTTCACCGGTTCTGAGACGATATTTCTCGATCTTCTGGCTTGGCGTCTTGGGCATTTCCGCACGAAACTCGATATAGCGCGGCACCCAGAAGCGCGGCATGTGCTCGTCGGAGAATTGCCACAGCTCTTCCGCCGAGACAGACATCCCTTCCTTCTGCACGACGACGGCCTTGACCTCGTCCTCGCCGAGTTCGGCCGGAACGGCAATCACGGCCGTTTCCAGCACCGCAGGATGCCGGTTCAGGATAGCCTCGACTTCGGACGACGAGATGTTCTCGCCGCGCCTGCGGATGGAATCCTTCTTGCGGTCCACGAAGTACATGTAGCCGTCGGCATCGGCACGCGCATTGTCGCCGGTGTGGAACCACAGGTTCCGGAACGCTTCCGCCGTCGCCTCCGCATTGTTGTAGTAGGACGTCAACATGGCGTGAGCCCGCTTCGGACGAACCAGGATTTCGCCAACCTCGCCGACAGCAACGGGCCGGTCCTGGTCGTCGGCAATCATGACATCGAAGGTCGCGGTGTTGGGGCATCCGCACGAAGCGTCCCGGCGACGCTCGCCCGGTGGCGTCATGGTGACAACGCCGGTCTCGGTGGCGCCATAGACCTCCACGATCCGGCAGTTGAACCGGCGCTCGAAGGCCTCGTCCACCTTGGCGAAATAGAAGCGCCGGGCCGGCTGGTCGCCATCGTCAGGCCGGGGTGGCTGCTTCATCAGGATCGGCACCATGGAGAAGATGCCATGCGCCACGTCCGCCTTGTACCTGCGAACATCATCCCAGAAGCGCGAGGCCGAGAAGCGCCGCACGAACGCGATGCGTCCGCCCATCAGCAAAGCCGGCACCACCCCCAGCCACGCCGCCACCGCATGGAAAAGCGGCATGCACGAATAGATCGCCTGCCCGTGCTTGTATTCAACGGCCGTGATCCAGTCCCGCGCGAACGTGACCACGTGGGTATGGCTGGCGAGCACGCCTTTCGATGGACCGGTGGTGCCGGACGTGAAGCTGATCGCCAAGGGATCGGACGCACGCAGCGAGACACCCGGATCGCTATCCGGCGCACGCGCCACATCCGCCAACAGATGGACCTCGGCCCCGGTGCCGAGACGCCCAGGCAGTCCGTCGCCGGGCTCGGTCAGGATGACATGCGTGAGCCCCGGCAAACGCTCGGCGACCGCTTCGACACGGGAAAGCAGCCCTGGCTCGACCACGATGTGGGAAACATCAGCCTTGGCGAGCTGGTATTGAAGAATATCACCCTTGTAGTCGGTATTGATCGGCACATAGACAGCGCCTGTGCGCGCCGCTCCGAACCACGCCTCCACGAACGCCAGCGAATTATGCGCCATGATCGCGATCTTGGTGCCATGGCCGACACCGAGCCCGATCAGACCATTGGCCACGCGGTTGGCGGCCGCGTCAGCCTCGGCGAAGGTCCGCGTGCCTTCCTCGAACTCGAGGAACATCCTGCCGCCATGGCTCTGCGCAGCGTTACGCAGAAGCTGACCGAGAGTGAGTGGCTCCGAATTCTGCCCGGACATATGGCGTTTCCATTCCCTTGTTCTTGTCGGTTCGATGAGCTGTTGTCCGGTCACAGCAGCGTGAGGTCTGCCGCCCGGGGCACGACGATGGCGGTGCTCGTGATGGCGCAAAGGCGTCGCTGGCTCGAATCCCGGTTCGCGATTGCCGATAAAAGACCCAGCAGGAAGGTCTGGCCGGCAACAACGATGCACCACGCCCGAAGCACCGCAAGCGCGGCGATGTCACGTGCCGGCATGACCTTGGCCACGCCCGTTCACGGCGCGCGAGACACCAACACCACCCTGCCCGGCCAGGATTGCCGGAATTCTCCCGGAAAGCAAATCGCCCCGCTAATGACCGGAGAAACAACGCTGCGCCGCAACGAACGCCGCCTCAGTTGATTTCCGCCGTCATGTATCCGGGAAGCCATCCCTGGTGCGTCCGCCGCAGTTGATCCACGCCGAGCGACGTCTCGCCCTTGATGGTCAACGCGTGCCCACCGACCCGACCGATGATCCGCGCGGGCAGCGCGAGCAGGCGTCCGCGCTCGATGATCTCCTCGGCGCGTGACGGCGCGCAGGCGAGCACATAGCGCCCCTGGTCCTCGCCGAACCAGATGGCATGCGCAGGCAGTCGCCCTTCATAGGGGAAGAGCTCGACGCCGATGCCGGCAGGACCGTCAACCGTTTCAGCCCCCGGCGCTCCCCCGGCCAGCGCCATCTCGGCGACCGCAACCAGAAGTCCACCATCGGAAACGTCGTGCACGGCAGAGACACGCTTCTCATGAATCAGCGCGCGCACGAGATTGCCCGCCTTGATCTCGTCGGCCAGGTCGACCGGTGGCGGCGCGCCTTCACTCTTTCCGGTCTCGAGCAGTTGGTAGAGCGATTGCCCAAGATGACCCTGCTCCCGGCCGATCAGCACCAGTAGATCACCTTCGTTCTCGAGCCGCATGTGCGCCATCTGGTCGATGTCGCGGATAAGACCGACGGCACCGATGGCGGGCGTGGGCGGAATGCCGACACCACTGGTCTCGTTGTAGAGAGACACGTTGCCGGACACGACCGGATAGTGCAGCGCCTCGCAGGCTTCCTTCATGCCCTGCACCGAGCCGACGAACTGGCCCATGATCTCCGGCCGCTCGGGATTGGCGAAGTTCATGTTGTCGGTAATCGCCAGCGGCTCGGCGCCAACGGCAGTCAGGTTGCGCCAGGTTTCGACAACCGCCTGCCGGGTGCCCATGTCGGGATCGGCAAGGCAATAGCGCGGCGTCACATCGCAGGCGATCGCAATCCCCTTGCGGGTGCCGTGCACACGCACCACCGCAGCATCACCACCGGGACGCTGGATGGTGTCCCCCATCACGGTGTGATCGTACTGCTCCCAGATCCAGCGCCGCGAGCACAGTTGCGCCGACCCCATCATCCGCTCCAGGCACGCCAGCATGGCGTTGGGCGCCGCCACCCATTCCGGCAGGATCAGTTTTGGCGGTCTGGTCGCCTCCCAGGGGCGCTGGTAGAGCGGCGCGGAATTGGCAAGCTTGTCCACCGGCAGATCAGCCTCGACAGCCCCCTTGTGGCGCACGATGAGCCGTCCGGTGTCCGTGGTCCTGCCGATGATGGCGAAGTCCAGTCCCCATTTCCTGAAGATGCCTTCAGCAACCGGCTCGCGGCCCGGTTTCAGGATCATCAACATGCGCTCCTGGCTTTCCGAGAGCATCATGTCATAGGCGGTCATCGCCAGCTCGCGCTGGGGAACGTGATCGAGATCGAGATCAATGCCGACGCCCCCCTTGTCCGCCATCTCGCAGGTGGACGAGGTGAGCCCCGCGGCCCCCATGTCCTGGATGGCGATAATGGCATCCGTCGCCATGAGTTCGAGGCACGCCTCGATCAGCAGCTTCTCGGTAAAGGGATCGCCGACCTGCACGGTCGGGCGCTTCTCGTCCGACTTCTCGTCGAACTCGGCTGACGCCATGGTTGCGCCGTGGATGCCGTCGCGGCCTGTCTTGGAGCCCACATAGACCACTGGCAGGCCGACACCCTTGGCCGCCGAATAGAAGATCTTGTCGGTCCGGGCGAGGCCGACGCACATGGCGTTGACCAGGATGTTGTTGTTGTAGGCCGCATCGAAATTCGTCTCGCCGCCAACAGTCGGCACGCCAACACAATTGCCGTAGCCGCCGATGCCCCTCACGACGCCGGACACCAGGTGCCGCGTCTTCGGATGATCCGGATCACCGAAACGAAGCGCATTCAGGTTCGCGATCGGCCGCGCGCCCATGGTGAACACGTCGCGCATGATGCCGCCCACCCCCGTCGCCGCCCCCTGATAGGGCTCGATATAGGACGGATGATTGTGGCTCTCCATCTTGAAGACCACCGCATCGCCATCGCCGACATCCACCACACCGGCATTCTCGCCCGGCCCCTGGATCACCTGCGGCCCCGAAGTCGGAAGCTGCTTCAGCCAGTAGCGCGACGACTTGTAGGAGCAATGCTCGGACCACATGACGGAAAAGATGCCAAGTTCGAGATAGGTGGGCTCGCGCCCCAGGATCTCGAGCAGGCGGGGATATTCATCGCCCTTGAAGCCATGCGATGCGACAACCTCGGGCGAAATTTCGGGATAGCTGGTCGACATTTAGAATCCGGCCGCACGTGGGGTTTATCTGTCTGACCGGCCTTATAGCGGCCTTCGGCGGCCTTGTCGCGGCCTGTGTCCTGCCGTTTGTGAAACACCGGTGCAGCCAGGCCCCTGGCGCCCGCCCGAAGCGACGCCGAACGCCGCGAGGCGGCCAAATCGGCCGCCTCGCAACACGGGTCTCGGAATGGCGGGGCGCCACGGGCCAGCAGCAGGTAGCCCCTCAGCCCATCTGGTAGCCGGGCGTCGACTTTGACAGCGCAATCTCCTCATCCGTCATCACCTCGGGAATGCCATCGAACAGCGGCGAGGACAGGTAGCGCTCGCTGGTGTCGGGCAACATGCACAGGATGGTCGAACCCGGCGCCGCCTTCTCCGCCACCTGACGGGCCACGGCGAACGTCGCCCCTCCGGAAATGCCGGTCATGATGCCTTCCTTCTGCGCAAGCTTGCGCGCCCAGGTAATGCCCTCGTTGCCATCGACAGGGATCAGCTCGTCGAACAACTTCTTGTCGATCGCTTCCTGCAGCACGTAGGGAATGAAGTCCGGCGTCCAGCCCTGGATCGGATGCGGATTGAAGGCGGGATGGCTCACAGCCGGCGCGTTGAGCTCACCGCGCTTCTGGCCTTCCCCACTGGCGACGAGCTGGGCATTGGCGGGTTCCGACAGAATGATCCGGGTCTTCGGACTTTCCTTCCGCAGCACCCGCGCAACACCGGCACAGGTTCCCCCGGTGCCGTAGCCGGTCACCCAGTAGTCGAGGGTCTTGCCCTTGAAATCAGCCAGGATTTCCCGCCCCGTGGTATTCTCGTGGATGTCGGCGTTGGCGTCCGTCTCGAACTGCGCGGCCAGGAACCAGCCGTTCGCCTTGGCGAGTTCGACCGCCTTCTGGTACATCCCGAACCCTTTTTCGGCACGCGGCGTAAGCACCACCTTGGCACCAAGGAAACGCATCAGCTTGCGCCGCTCGATGGAGAAGCTCTCGGCCATCGTGATGACCAGCGGATAGCCCTTCGCGGCGCACACCATCGCAAGGCCGATGCCGGTATTGCCGCTGGTCGCCTCCACCACCGTCATGCCCGGCTTGAGCTTGCCGCTGCGCTCGGCAGCCTCGATGATGTTGAGCGCAAGGCGGTCCTTCACCGATGACGCCGGGTTGAAATACTCCGCCTTGACGTAGAGGTTCACCTGGTCGGGCGCGAGCGCATTGATGCGGATGCACGGCGTGTTGCCAACCGTATCCAGGACGTTGTCGTAGAGTTTCCCGCGCCCGGACGTCTGGCGGATGGATGACGGCATGTTGAAGCCCCTTTGCTGGAGGGTCACCGCCTGACAATGCGGCAACCACTGACGAACACTCCCCCTGTACTTAGCCAGTCCGGCGGTGGCCATCTACGATCTAGACGGACGGATCAGGTCACGTGCACGCTGGGTTGACCGGCCTTCGAGCCGCAGGACCACCACATCCGCCCCCACGAGCCGGCCGCACATCCGCCCCCTGCTGATACTCTCAACGAACGGACCTTGGGCACCAGGGTTTCAGCGATCGTTCGCCGGAGGAAATTTTCTCCTCATCCAAACGACCAAAGCGGAATGCCAGGTTTCGCCCTCGGCCCGCGCCGCTTTAGGCTTGGGCCCACGCCGCGTTCCGTTAAGCACATGCGGAAAATATTTTCGGGGACAAGCTGGCCATCGAGCTGCCCGGGGATCGCAGGCCAGGAGACCGCCCCGCCCTACGCTTCGTCCGGGACAATCGCCTCGACGTCGATTTCCATCTTAAGGTTCGGTTTTGCGAGACCCGCCACGATCAGCCCGGTGCTGCACGGATGAATGCCCTTCATCCACTTGCCGATCACCCGGTAGACCGGCTCGCGATGCGCATAGTCCGTGATGTAGATGGTCGTCTTGCAGATATGCTCGAGCTTGCCGCCGGCTTCCTCCAGCAGCGCCTTGACGTTTGCCATGGCGGTTTCGGCCTGCGCGGCCGGATCATCACCGGCATAGACGCCGTCTAGGCTGGTCGCCGATTGTCCCCTCAGGAAGATGCGGTTGCCCGCCCGCACCGCCATGCACAGGTCGAAATCAATATCCTGGCCCACATACCCCCGGTACCGGTCCTTCATGTTGAACTTGCGGTATCTGCGATGCGCCATGCGATCCTCCTTGCGAACTGCGTCATGATCTACAATCACGTGCCCTCTACCCCCAAGGCCGCCACCTGTCCGCGTCGGCCCCGGAGAGGTCATGGTGTCTCTGCCACTGGCGGCAATCAAGCCGCTCGCGACCATCCGGGGCTGGACACGGACGGCCCGGATCGCGCTAAAATCGCCGATATGCTAAGCGAAGACCGCTCAACAATGCTCGAATCTTATGCTTGCCTGTCATCACCCCCCTGCCTACACGGTGGGGGTCATTCATCACCCGAAAAGGACGTCACCTCATGACCGTCGCCCGCGGCCGCGAATTCCTTTCGATCCCCGGCCCCACCAATGTTCCAGATGAAGTTCTGCAGGCCATGCACCGGCCCGCCGTTGACATCTACTCGGGCGGCATGGTCGCAATCGGCCAAAGCTGCCACGACGACATGCGCAAGGTGTTCAACACCAGGGAGCGCGTCTACATCTACTCGTCGAACGGCCACGGCGCCTGGGAAGCCGCCTTCAGCAACGTGCTGTCGAAGGGCGACAAGGTGCTGGTGCTCGAAAGCGGACGGTTCGCGGTCGGCTGGGGCGAGATGGCGAAGTTCATGGGCGCCGAGATCGAGACCCTGCCCGGTTCGCTGCGCCGCGCCGTCGATCCCGCCAAGGTCACCGCACGCCTGAAGGAAGACAAGGCCCACACCATCAAGGCCATCATGGTGGTGCAGATCGACACCGCCACCTCCTGCGTCAACGACATTCCAGCCATCCGCAAGGCCATCGACGAGGCCGGCCACCCGGCATTGCTGATGGTCGATGCCGTCGCCTCCCTCGGCTGCATGCCCTTCGAGATGGACGCCTGGGGGATCGACGTCGCCATGTCGGGCTCCCAGAAGGGCCTGATGACGCCTCCCGGCCTTGCCTTCGTCGCAGCCAGCAAGAAGGCGAAAGCCGTCCACCAGAATGCGGGCATGCGCACGATGTACTGGGACTGGTCGTTCCGCGACGGCGAGATCAGCTACCACAAGTACTGCGGCACGCCGCCCGAGCACCTGTTGTTCGCGCTGCGCAAATCCATGGACCTGTTGTTCGCCGAGGGCCAGGAAAACGCCCACAAGCGCCACGCCCTGCTCGCCGAAGCCGTTCGCCAGGCCGTCGCCAAATGGGCGGAAGGGCAGGTGCTGTCGTTCAACATCACCGAACCCACCGAACGGTCCAATTCGGTCACCAACGTGCTGGTGCAGGGCAGGAACCCGCAGGACATCCTGGATTATGCCCGCGAGAAGTGCGGTGTCGTGGTCGGCGTCGGCATTGGCGACCTCGTCGGCAAGGCCTTCCGCATCGCCCACATGGGCCACACCAACGCCCCCATGGTGTTCGGAACGCTCGGCGCCATCGACATGGCGCTGAAGGCGCTCAAGATTCCCCATGGCGAGGGCGCAGTCCAGGCGGCCGTGGATTACCTCGCACGCGAGGTGCCAGCCTGAAGACCCACCGCAACGGTCCATCCAGGGTTGCATCTGAACACGAAAAAGGGCGCCACGACAGGCACCCTTTTTTGCTGGCAACGGCAACGGCCGATCCGAAAACCGGCGACACCCGCTATAACGTTTCAGATCCAGGTGGAAACGCTCAGGCCGCAACGGCGGCCAAACCGGAACTGGTCTATTCAGCGGCCTCGAGCTTGCCATCCGGTCCTTCGACAACGCGGGTCTTGAAGTTGGCAGGCGCCACCACTTCCAGGACCTCGAAATCGTCAGAACACGAGATTTCGCGGTGCGGAATGCCGGGGCGCTGGTTCACGCAGTCCCCCTTCTTGATCGTCCTCACGCCCTCGCCCTGGTATTCGAACTTGGCCCAGCCGTTGAGCACATAGACCATCTGGAACGTGCAGTCGTGCACATGCCATTTCTGGACTTCGTCCTTGGCTTTCTTGCCGTTATGGCGAATGACGTGCGCGACGTAGTCACCTTTGGTCGAATCCGTGAAGCCCAGGTCCCGGTACTCGAAAATTTCCCGCAAACCGGGTTTCCAGTCCGCCTTGGTGGCCTCATTATGTGAAAAGTTCCAGCTTTCCTGTGACATGGTTTCCTCCTTTTATGCGTTCCGACTTGACGTGACCTGCATAAGTTGTCGAGTTTGATGGAAGGGCCCGCCTCTGTCGAGGGGGGTCGGCAGCAAACGGCAACACACCTGGGCGATCTATTCATGGCCAACGACCACGATATGGGGCTGAAACCCACGACCGGCTGGCAGCCGGAATTGGACGAGTTGCATCAGCGCGAAGCCATGGCCCACGAATTGGGCGGAGCAGACAAGATCGCACGCCAGCACGGCAGCGGCCGCCTCACCGTCCGCGAACGGATCGACCGCCTGGTGGATGCCGGTTCGTTCAACGAGATCGGCGCCATTGCGGGGCGTGGCACCTACGACGCCCAGGGTCGCCTGCAGAGCTTCATGCCTGCGAACCGGATCACCGGCCGCGCGCTGCTCGACGGTCGTCCGGTCGTGGTCACCGGCGATGACTTCACGGTGCGTGGCGGCTCAGCCGATGCGACCATTCCCAACAAGTCCGTGATCGCAGAGCGGATGGCGTCTGAACTCCGCATTCCCATCATCCGCATTGTCGAAGGATCCGGCGGCGGTGGATCGGTCAAGACCATCGAAATGCGCGGCTACACCAACCTGCCAGGCGGCCTCGACGGCAACAGCGACCGCTACCGCCTGCTGGCGGAAAACATGGGCACCATTCCGGTGGTGGCACTGGGGCTGGGGTCCGTCGCAGGGCTCGGCGCGGCCTACGTCGCGGGCAGCCATTATTCGGTGATGACCAAGAACACGTCGGCCATGTTCGTCGCAGGCCCCCCGGTGGTGGCACGTATCGGCGACAAGAAGGCCCTGGACAAGCAGGCCCTCGGCGGCTGGCAGATCCAGTGCGAGGCCGGTGGCGTCGACGATGCCGTCGATACGGAGGACCAGGCCTTCGAAAAGGCACGCGCGTTCCTGTCGTACCTGCCGTCGTCGGTCCATTCCGTGTCGCCGAGACTGGCCTGCTGGGACCCGGCCGAACGGCGCGAAGAGCGTCTTTTCACCATCGTACCGCGCGACCGCAGCCAGCCCTACAAGATGCGCACCGTCTGCGAGGCTGTCTTCGACCAGGGGTCGTTCATGGAGATCAGCCGACACTTCGGACGCCCCATCATCACGGGGCTGGCACGTCTTGAAGGACTGCCGGTGGCCGTACTTGCGTCCGATCCGTTCCACGCCATGGGGGCATGGACGGCGGACGCCTGCGACAAGGTCATCCGTTTTGTTGACCTCGCAGAGACATTCCATATGCCGATCGTCTACCTGTGCGACTGCCCCGGCTTCATGATCGGCCTTGAGGCCGAGAAGAGTGCCACCATCCGCAAGGGCGTGCGCGTCATGTCGGCGATCAATCAGACCACCGTGCCGTGGTGCACCATCATCACGCGCAATGTCTATGGCGTCGCCGGCGCAGCGCATGTCCCGGCAGGCCGCTTCTCGATGCGCTATGCGTGGCTGTCGTCGTCATGGGGATCTCTGCCGCTCGAAGGTGGTGTCGAAGCCGCCTACCGGGCCGAGATCGAGGCAGCCGAAGACAAGACCGCCAAGATCGAGGAAATCAGCCAGCGGCTGGAGGCATTGAAGTCGCCGTTCCGGTCGGCCGAGGCGTTCGGCATCGAGGCCATCATCGACCCCCGCGAGACGCGGCCCCTGCTGTGCGAGTTCGCACGCCTCGCCGAGCCCTTGCGCACGCCGGGGCCCCGCGCCTTCTCGATGCGGCCTTGACACCGAAGGTCTTGATCCGCGACGACCGTGACGCAACAGACGCAGACTGGCGATCGTTGCGCCGCATCCCTGTGGCAGCACACCCATCGCCGTGGCAGCACGCCATGAGGCATCCGACATGAACATCGAAGTCGTAAAGAACTACTATGGGCAGGTCCTGAAGACCTCCGCAGACCTCAAGACGGACGCCTGCTGCACTCCCGCCGACATGCCCGCGCGCCTCAAGGCCCTGATCGCCAACGTCCACGACGAAGTGCTGACCAAGTACTATGGCTGCGGCCTCGTTGCGCCGGATCTTCTCGACGGCGCCCGCATCCTGGATCTGGGCAGCGGCTCCGGCCGCGATTGCTATGTCCTCTCGCAGCTTGCCGGCAGCGATGGCGAAGTGTTCGGCGTCGACATGACGAAGGAGCAGCTTGCCGTTGCCAACCGCCATGTCGATTGGCATCGCGAGAAGTTCGCTGGAAAGGGCGCCCCGGTGCGCTTCATCGAGGGCTATATCGAGCACCTCGACAAGCTCGATCTCACGCCCGGAACCTTCGATGTCATCATCTCGAATTGCGTGATCAATCTGTCCCCCGACAAACCGGCGGTGCTGAAAGGCGCATTCGACCTGCTGAAACCCGGTGGCGAGTTGTATTTCGCCGACGTCTACGCCGATCGCAGGTTGCCACAGGAAGTCGTATCGGACCCTGTCCTTTACGGTGAATGCCTCGGCGGCGCACTCTACTGGAATGACTTCCTGAACCTCGCCAGGAAGGCCGGGTTCGCCGATCCCCGCCTCGTCTCCGACAGGCCGCTGCCGGTCACGGACGAAAAGCTCGCCGCCAAGCTCGGCCAGGCACAGTTCTTCTCGGCGACCTATCGCCTGTTCAAGCTGGACGGTCTGGAAACGCACTGCGAGGACTATGGCCAGGCCGTCATCTACAAGGGCACGATCGAAGGCTCCGAGCACGCTTTCGCGCTGGACGGGCATCACCTGATCGAGACGGGCAAGGTTTTCCCGGTCTGTGGCAACACCTGGCGAATGCTGCACGACACCCGCTTCAAGCCACACTTCGAGTTCATCGGCGACTTCTCCCGTCACTACGGAATTTTTGCCGGCTGCGGTACGTCTATTCCGTTCACGGGTGGAAGCGCGGAGGCCGGCCAAGCCGCAGGCTCATGCAGTCCCACAAGCGGCGGTGGTTGCTGCTGAAGCCGTGATGAGGGCGGCGCGCGGCCTCGGCGGGACTGACCGCAACAGCCGCGTCCTCGCGCAGGCTCCGGCCATTGGCCGATACGGTCCGTGAGCACAGAAAAGCCAAACCGGAGGCGGTCTAACGGCAGCCAAGCTCGCGTTCCTTGGCTGTCAGCGCATCGACCAGATCCACATCCGCCTTGCTCATCGCGGCGCGCGCGCCAGCCTGATGGCGTGAACACCCCGCGTTTCCGAAGGTCGCCTGTCCTCGTGCACTGTTGAAGCAGTAGCCGTGCCGGTGCCATATGGCGTTGCGCCGATACCAGAGATCCGCGCAGCTCTCGCGCTCGGCCGTTGGCGCGGGCGTTGCAGCGCCGGACGGTAGCGTTACGCTCGCAAGCGTCCGGCAGCACTTGATCCAGTTGCCGTGGGCCCAGCCCCGCGCGCCATCGAGAAGCACGACCTGACGCCACGGCCCCCGTTTGCCCGTGACACGCAGCAGCGTATTCGGCCCCATGGTGGCAATGCGCACACCCGTTGCATCGGGGGCCGATCGCAACGCCAGGAAATTGTCGCCCTTGGGATCAAGCCCCGTGACAAAGGAATAGCGAACGCCCCCCTGCACCACTTTGGCGCCGTGCCGTGACGGCGAAGGACGGTGTGCAGCCGTCGTCTGAGGAGGCTGGCTTGGGGCCCCTTGTGGTTGGACCTTTGCCGCAAACGAGATGTCGTCGATCAGCGAAGAGTTTTCCCACGGCACCTGCCGGTCGTGCGTTTCCTTCTGCACGTCGGCGCGCACCAGTCGCATCACCTTGTGTACATCAGCCCCCGGCATCCCGGCATGATGCAGCAGCGCCGAGGTGAAGGGACTGTTCCGCCCGCCACCATCGTAGGCAACGTTGCCGGGCTGGGTCGAATACACGATGAACGAACCGACGCCGGCATAGACACGCGCCAGACCTCTGGTTCGCCCGAGCGCCCGTGTCTGCTGGCCCTTGGCGGCAGCCTCGGCAAACGGATTGTTTCGGCAGGCATCGAGAATGACGATGCGGTTGCGCACCGCCCGTGTGAGATCGGCCAGGATGGCATTCAACGGGATCAATCGCGCCTTCGCGTCAGCCTCGCTCCCGATGCTGGAATCGACAGGGAAAAGATAGTTCTCACCGCCGATCTGCAGACCATGACCGGCATAGTAGAAGAGCGCCAGATCGTCCTGCCGCAGCCCCTGCACGAACGCCTGGAACCGTCCGAGAAATGTGCGCCGTGACGCATCGACCACCAAGGTCACATCGTAGCCAAGCGATTTGAGCAGTGCCGCAACGTCGCTTGCGTCATTGGCTGGGTTGGCCAGACGATCAACGCTCGCGTAGGCGGAATTGCCGACAACAAGGGCCTTGTTGGCCGCCATCACGACATGCAGCGGAAAAACAAGCATTCCAGCCAACACGCCGAGAACCATCAGGACACGCCGAACACCACTTTCTCGCATAGATGCGCCCCTCCCCGTCGATCCTCTTTTGCAAGACGCAGGACAAAAGCCAAACGACGCCAACCGCCCCTTGCTTCACCTTGACGTTGCCGAACCATGCCATACGCTTGCAGTCTTATCATTGTTCGACGACGACATATTGCAAGGAGGAACGCCATGAAATTCGGATATTTCACAATGCCCTCCCATCCCCCCGAGAGGAGCCTCAAGGATGGCCACGAGTGGGAGCTGCAGGTCATGCGCTGGCTCGACGAACTCGGCTACACGGAATGCTGGCTCGGGGACCATCAGACATCGGCCTGGGAGCCCCCCCCCTCGCCCGACCTGCGGGGCGGGCAGGCGCTGAGGCAGGCCAGGAACCTCCGGATCGGCCCCGGCGGCTTCCTGCTGCCCTATCATCACCCCGC
>JBKDZY010000705.1:0-21482 GCA_047971765.1 Hyphomicrobiaceae bacterium
GGCGTTGCGCTCGGCTATCAGGCCGTTAGTGGCTGGACGACAGAAGGCTGGTGGACGATTGCCGCGCAATCCTGCGAGACGCTGCTGCGTGGCAAGCTGCCAAGCGAGATCCTCTATCTCCATGCGATCGACTACGACCGCGGCGGGGAATGGTCGGGTGACCAGACATTCTGCATCAAGGACCAACCCTTCACCATTCGCAACACCGGGCGGTGCGAGGAGAGTGGCGCGACGCAGGCCGGTTTCATGAAGGTCGATACGCAAGGCCAGAGAAACTGGACCATCCGCCTCGACGATCCTCCGGATCCCGAAAGCTCGAAATAGTCCTTGGGGCGCCAATGACTGCGTTGTCGGGCGGACTTGCAGAATGATTTCGGGGCGGCCACTCTCATCCATCGGACCTGGCTGAGAGGAGACGTGGAATGCCCGATGCACTTGGTTGGCGCGCGAAGTTCGGCGTCATGGCTCCATCGACGAACAGCATTGTTCAACCCGATTTCGATGACCTGCGCCTTCCCGGCGTGACCAACCACTTCAGCCGGATATTCACACCCAACACCGCGGCGCTCTCGAACGAGACGTTCCGTGCCGGCATCGACCGGATTGGTGACAATGTGCTGGATGCAGTCACCCGCGTCACAACCGTCGAGCCCGACTATCTCATCATGGGCATTTCCGCGCTCTCGTTCTTTGGCGGTTACGCAGGCGCCGAGGCGTTCGTGCGCCGGATCGAGGATCACACCGGGCTGAAGGTCACCGTCGGCAGTCATGCCATGGCGGCTGCGCTCGAGTCCTATGGCGGGATCCGGCGCATCGGCCTGCTGACGCCCTATTGGCCGGTGATGAATGCCGAGGTGATGCGGTATTTTTCCGACCGCGGTTTCGATACGGTGCGCAACATCGCGCTGGAGTGCCGGTCGTGGGTCGGTATCGCCCATGTCGATACGGCGCAATGCCGGGAAGCCTTGCGTAAGCTCGACGGTGACGACGTGGATGCGCTCATCCAGGTCGGGACGAATTTATCCATGATGCGTCTGGCAGCGGCAGCCGAGCTATGGCTTGGCAAGCCCGTGATTGCCATCAATACGGCGACCTATTGGCATGCTTTGCGTGCACGGGGCATCATGGACCGTATTTTCGGCTTTGGCCGTCTGCTCGAGGAGTATTGACGGGAGTATTTCGATCATGGGCAAGTGGCTGGTGTGGCTTTTTTCGGGGGTCCTCTTTTGCGTGGGGATGAGCGCACCACAACAGCATGTGCGGGCACAGCCAACGCCATCCGTCGATGTCGCATTGCTGCTTGCGGTCGATATTTCACTCTCGATGGATCCGGATGAACAGAAGCTGCAGCGGAATGGCTATGTCGCGGCCTTCCGGCATCCCGATGTCATCAAGGCGATCGCTTCGGGGCTCAATGGGCGGATCGCCGTTTCCTACCTGGAATGGGCGGGTCTCGAAACACAGGATGTTGTTGTCGACTGGCAAGTGATTGCCTCGCGGCTGGATGCAGAAGCCTTCGCGACAGAACTTGCCAGCAGACCCATTCGCCGCGCGCGTATGACTTCGATCTCGGCGGCGTTGTTGTTGTCGCTCAAGCATTTCGGGCAGTCTGGGGTTCTGGCGGCACGGCGTGTGATCGACGTTTCCGGTGATGGTCCCAACAACAGCGGCATACCGGTTCTGGATGCCCGACGCCGGGTCCTGGACAAGGGAGTGGTGATCAATGGCCTCGCCATCCAGATCAAGCGCGGCCAGGGCAGCTACAGCTATTTCGACCTGCCGGATCTCGATCGCTACTATGCGGCGTGCGTGATTGGCGGACCTGGGTCCTTCATGCTGGTGGTGAAAGACAAGGATGACTTTGCCGAGGCGATCCGGCGAAAACTGCTGCTCGAGATTGCAGGCCGTCATGATGGCGAGGCGCGGGTTCTGAAAACGCAATTCGCGCCGCAGAAGCAGCGACCGATCCATGGTTGCCTCGTTGGCGAGAAGCGTTGGGGACAATACCTGCGCGAACTCTGGCGCGACTGAGAGCTGTCGGTGTCCGGGCAGTGACGATTGCAGACATTGACGAATTGCCATCGCTCTGGCGACGATACGCGAAAGCGGCCCTGCCGTGGCAGCCAGGAGGGAGCCCTGCGATGAAGATCACGCATGTGATGACACAGATTGTCGAGACACCGGCGGACGAACCGCTTGCCAATGGACCCATGGTACCGGGAGCAAAGCGGCCATTCGTGCTGGTGAAGCTGGCAACTGCCGACGGTACCGAAGGGCTTGGCGTCACGTTCTTTGGTGGTGCGATGACAAAGGCCCTGCGGCAAGCCGTCGAGGACCTGGGAAGGCTGGTGGTTGGCGAGGATGCGGCTCATGTCGAGCGCATTCATGCCAAACTGCGGGACGCGGCGAACATGACCGGAGCGGCCGGTGTTTTCACGCTTGCCATATCCGCGCTCGATACCGCGCTGTGGGATATCCGGGCGAAAGCGCTGGGCGTATCCGTCAGCCGAATGCTGGGCGGTCATCGTGACGTTGTGCCCGCCTATGCGTCCGGTGCCCTGATGCGTCATTTCACGCTTGATGAGGTCTTGAAGGCCAGCCGTGTCCTGGTCGAGCGTGGCTGGAAGGCGATGAAGACGCAGCTTGCCCTGCCTGGACATACGACGCCGGACATCGAGGTTGACCGGATCAGGCGGCAACGCGAGGCGATCGGGCCCGATATCCAGTTGATGTGCGATATCAACCAGCGCTGGACGCCCTGGCAGGCCATCAGTATCGGCCGGCGCATCGAGGATTGCCATCTGCGTTGGCTCGAGGATGTGACACGAGCCGATGATTTCCAGGGGTTGGCCGAGGTATCGAGGGCTCTCGACATGCCCGTTGCTGGTGGCGAGTACGTCTGGGGGATAGAGCCTTTCCGGCAGATGCTCGAGATGCGTTCGGTCGATATCGCGATGATCGATCTCGTCCGCGTCGGGGGACTCACGCAGTGGATGAAGGTGGCGGGAATGGCGGAAGCGTTCAACATTCCAGTCGTATCGCATCTTATTCCGGAAGTTCACGTGCATCTCATCGCGGCCATTCCCAATGGCGAGATCGTCGAATACATGCCATGGACACGGAGCCTGTTCGAGGATCCTGTGCTGCCCGAAGATGGAACCATGCGGGTGCCGTCGGCGCCTGGGCTGGGGTTGCGTTTCGCGCGGAATATCGACACCGCCTTCAAGGCATCCTGAGCCGTGACATCCTCGGGCATGACCCATCCTCTTCCAACGCAAGGGACGACTTGTGCAGCAGCAGATCAGTGATTTTCAAACCGAGGTGCGCGAGCTTTCCCGTGTCCTCGGTCCGCTTGATGCGCGCGACTGGGAGCGTGAGACCCAGTTCAAGGGCTACACCATCAACGACATTGTCCGGCATCTGCACCAGGGGGACCTGATGGGGCTTGCGAGCCTCGCCGGGCCGGAAGCCTTCCAGGAAATGCTTGACGAGCGCGCGAAGCGCCGCAAGGGCGGTGTGACCATGCGGGACGATGCGCGCCTGCAGTTCGGCCATATCGGCGGGGCGGCATTGCTGGACCTGTGGCAATCGCAGGCGGAGGCGCTTGCCGATGGCCTGGCGGCTCTCGAACCGGATGCGCGGTTGACCTGGACGGGGCCCAGCATGGGGGTGAAAATGTTTGCGACGGCGCGTCAGATGGAAGTCTGGGCTCATGGACATGATGTCCATGATGTCCTTGGTCTTGATCGGGCACCAACGAAGCGGCTGAGGAACATTGCCGAGATCGGTGTGCGCACCTACGGCTGGACGTTCAAGAACAGGGGTATGGAGGCACCGGGTGCGCCGCCACATGTGCGGCTCGATGCGCCCGGCAACGAGGTGTGGGAATGGCATGACGGATCAACGACCGGGAAGGTTTCCGGTTCGGCACTTGAATTCTGCCAGGTGGTCACGCAAGTGCGGAACGTTACCGATTGCGCCTTGAACGTGGACGGAGATTCGGCGCGGCTCTGGATGTCCCTGGCGCAGTGTTTTGCGGGACCGCCAGAAGATCCACCGGTGGCGGGACGTCGCTTCAAGGTGTGACTGGGAGAACGAGCTGCGGATTTCCGGATTTCTCTTTTTTATCGGCTGATGTTCGTTGCCTTGTCCTTTCATGTTGTACGCTGCGTGCGAATAATCAGTTTTCGGCACATACATGAAATGTCTTGAACGAGAAAGATATTCAATGCGGGCGCGATGCGGTGTGGTCGCAGTTGAATGCTGCGTCCTCGACCTCTTTTATAGGTATTGTGTCATTGTTTTTCGGATATTTTCTTGCATTTATATTTTTTCGATTGTCCGTCCGTTATTGCAAAGCGAGTAGCTTGCGGTTCGTTGGTGCCGCAAGGAGAGCATTGGGATGCGCTACGATCCGCTGGACTACGATGATGCAAATGAAAAGGTGCGGAACATCTATTCCGACTACCTTCGATCCACTCACTCTTTCGAACTTCCGAACTGGCTCAAGTCGCTTGGCAAGTCGGAGAACCTGGCCGATGGCTACTGGTCGTTCGTGAAGTCGACACTGGTGGAAGGCGAGCTGCCGTCCATTCTCAAGGAAATGGTGCTGTTCCTGGTGTCCGTCACGAATGGGTCGCCGTACTGCGCTACTGCACATGCGCATGCGGTTATGGCCCTGGACAAGGGTTTGACGTTCGAGGATCTGGTTGCGATGGCGGAGAATATCGATGCGGTCCGGATGCCCGAAGCAACAAAGGCAGCGTTGAAATTTTCCGTCAAACTCATTTCCAGTCCGCACTCGCTCGAGAGGGATGATTTCGCAACGCTCAGCCGACTGGGGTTCTCCGATGCCCAAATCCAGGAGCTGATCGCGACAGCATCTCTCGCCCAGATGTTCAATACCTATGCGATTTCCCTTGGTCTTCCGATCGAGGAAGGCTATCGCTCCTTTCCCCTGGAGCAGGCTGCCTAGGCCGTCACCATGACAACGCCAATAAAGCTCGATTCTCCAGCTGGCAGGTTTTGCAGCGCCAAGCCACCCAATGAGGACACGCCACTCGAACTTCGCTTGAGGTACGAGGCGGTGCTCGAGATGGCGTCCGCGGCACGCTCCCGCAAGTCCATCGACGAGCTTGCAATGCTGGTGAGCAACGGCTGGCGCTTTTGCGCCAACGTTGTTCGTTGGCGTTTGATTGGCGATTTCGAGGGCAACCAGGATGGAGAACTGACCGTCATCACCTTCGATGGACAAAGCACGCGGATCGAGACGAAGCCACTTGGCGAAATGGGTGAAGCGACGGCGCGGCTCTGGGAGCGCTTCCAGCCGATGCGCGTCGCGCGCAGCAACATCTCCTCGCAACTCCCCGCTCTCGTCGAGTTGTTCGATGTCGATCCCGTGAAGGATGTTGCCGTGCTGCCGCTGGATCATCGGGAATTCCAGCATCGCTATCTGTTGTTCGTGGCGTCGGGAGCGCGCGGATTTGCGCGCCTTGATTTCAAGTTCATCGATGCGGTTGGATCGTTGTTCGTTGGCGAACTCAGCTACCGGTCGATGATCAAGAAGCTGACAGCGTCATTGGAGCGGGAAGCCCGTAGAGACGAACTCACAGGGCTCGCCAACCGGCGTCATTTCATGGAGCTTTTCGAGAAATACTGGCGGAATGCCTCGCGACACCAGACGCCATTGGGTTTTGTCATGGTCGACGTCGATCATTTCAAGAAATTCAACGACCGCTTCGGGCATCATGCCGGCGATCTTTGTCTCGCACAGGTTTCGGCTGCGATGCAGTCGGTGATGATGCGGCCGCTGGATATCGTGGCGCGGATCGGTGGGGAAGAATTCGCGGTGCTGCTGCCAGACACCGATCTCGATGGCGCCGAGCAGCTTGGAAAGCGTTTGCTGGCGGCCATCGACGCCTGTGCCATTCCCCACGATGTCAATGGTGTTGCGACCACCGTTACAGCCAGCATCGGGGTTGCATCGCTCGTGCCACAGGAGGGCCTGCGCCCGGAAGACCTGGCGAAATATGCCGACGATGCGCTCTACGATGCGAAGAACAGTGGCCGGCATCAGGTTTGTGTCTACCGAGAGCCGACCGCTTCACTGGAAGCGGCTGTCGTCTGACCCAACCTCGTCTTCCCTGCTTTCCCCCACCGCCTGGATAGGGGCGGAGGCCGGGGGCGTTTTGTGCGCTCAGCTGAACCTGGATGTCACCTCAGCGGTCAATGATGAAACCTTGTCTTTGGCCTCGGACAGGTCGTTCGATTCGAAGCCGATGATAATGTGTTGTACTCCGGCGTCCCGGAAGGCGGCGATGTCTGCTGCGATGTCGTCTGCGGCGCCCGTGACTGTCACTCTTTTGCCGGACTTGTCCCTGCTCGCCTGGCCGAGATTGAAGTTGGGCGCGAAGATTGCGACATCGAGAGTCGCGGGGTCTCGGCCGGAAGCGCGGCAAATGGCGTGGACGTCCGCCAGGGCGGTCCTGAAGCGCTGCGGGTCATCGAGTGGCTCACTGGGATTGCGAATGGTGGGATACCAGCCATCGCCGAGGGTTGCAGCACGCCGGCGGGCTGCCTTGCCTTCGCCTCCGACCCAGATCGGTGGGCCCGGACGTTGCGCCGGTTTCGGTTCGAACATGATGTTGCCGACCGTGACGAACTCGCCGTCGAAGGCAGGGTTGTCTTCGGTCCACATGGCGCGGAAGGCGCGTATATACTCGTTGGAGGCGGCACCGCGCCGGTCATAGGGCGGCGAGGACAGTGCGGCCATTTCCTCTGCCTGCCAGCCGACGCCCACGCCGACCGTCAGCCGGCCCTTCGAGAGCACGTCGATGGTTGCCAGGGTTTTGGCGGTCAACACGGCGGGACGGTGTGGCACTACCATTACCGAGGTCAGCAGCCGGATGTTGCGGGTGATAGCGGCGGCATAGGCGAGGCAGGACAGCTGCTCGAGACAAAAGCCGGTCGCGACGGCCGGCCAGTCACCGCTCTCGGCATAGGGGTAGCGGCTCGACATGTTGCGGGCGATCACGACATGATCCGAGAAGCCCAGGTAGCTCAGTCCCAATTCGTCGGTATGCCGGGCCAGCGCCACGAGATTGTCGGGGTTGGATGCCGCGCCGCGCGTGCCAAGGTGGAGACCAAAATCCATCGCATGTTCCCGTGTGCTGCTGGAGCCGTTCATTCGGATCGGGTATGGGCCTTGCGTCGAGGCAGGCGGAGGAGGGTACGAACGGGCCTCTCCCGCCTGACGCTTCAGTGTCGTGATGCACCTATTGGGCCGTGAGACCGCCATCGACAACGAGGCCCGATCCGGTCATGAAGCCCGCGTCATCGGAGGCGAGGAAGCAGATGCCGTTGGCAATGTCGTCGGGATGGCCGAGGCGACCGATCGGGTGGTGCGTTATGGCGACGGAGCGGGCATCTTCGGTGTTGTTGGTGCCGGTCTGGGTGGCGCGGGCAACGAAAGTCTGGGTGCCCATGTCGGTCTCGATGACACCGGGATGAATGGAATTGACGCGAATCTTGTAGCCCTTGCGGCCGAATGCCAGGGCGGTCGATTTCGTGAACAAGGTGACGCCACCCTTTGTCATCGAATAGAGCGGATCGAGCTGCGAGCCGACGATACCGGCGACGGATGCCAGATTGACAATGGCGCTGCCGTGCTTCGATTTCTGGCCGGCTTCCCGCAAGGCGGCCGCGCACAGTTTGGTGCCAAGCCAGACTCCTGTGAGGTTGACGGATACCAGCTTGTTCCACTCTTCCAGGCTCACCTCCTGGAAATCGCGGCCAAGGAACAGGCCGGCGTTGTTCACGAGAATGTCGAGTTTGCCATAGCTCCTGGTTGCGGCAGCGACGGCGGCGTTCCAGTCCTTTTCGGAAGTCACATCGAGGGCTGCGAACATGGCCTTACCGCCTGCGCTCTCGATCTCCTTCACCGTTTCCTTTGCCTTGTCGGCAAGCACGTCGCCGACAATGATGCTGGCGCCGGCCTGGGCCATGAGCTTGGCGGTGGCAGCCCCGATGCCGCGTGCGGCGCCTGAGATGAGGGCAACTTTTCCATCCAACCGGTTCATGAATGTTTCCTCCGAGTGATCATATGCGTTGAGAATTCGGACTGGCGCACTGCCAGCTCCTTGCCGCGATGCTAAGCGGACGATGGGGTAAAGGGCAATGGCGAGGGATCAGAGTACGGCCTGGGCCACCACTTCGAGCGTGGCGGGATCCGTGGTGCTGATGAGCATCGAGCCCACATGCCCCTTCTTCGATGCGGCAATCCAGCGCTGTGCCCGGTCCTTGATGCGGGCGGCCGGGCCGACCAAATGGCAGGCGTCGATCAAGGCGTCAGGGACGGCGGCGGATGCCTCTCCCTTCCGGCCGTCGAGATAGAGATCCTGGATCTTGATCGCAGCCTCGCCGAAACCAAGCCGTGTGGCGTAGTCGAAATAGAAATTCTTGCCTCGGGCCCCCATGCCGCCGATGTAGAGTGCCAGATGCTGGCGCAGCGGCTGCATGCAGGCATCCACGTCATCGCCGAGGACCACGCGGACAAACGGGGCGATGTCGAAATTTGCAAGGGACTTGCCATTGCCTGCGGCGGCAAACCCCTTCTCCAAGGGCTCGGCGAAAACATCGAACTGGTCGGGGTCCATCCAGACGGGGAAAAAACCATCGGCGACCTCGGCGGCGGCGGCGACACCGGCGGGTGTTATGGTGGCGGCGTAGATCGGTATGGGCGCTTCGCAATGGAGGATCGACTTCAGTGGCTTGCCCAGGCCGGTGGCGCGTGGGCCGGCATAGGGGATCTGGTATTCCCTGCCTTCGAAGGTGAGTTCACGTTCGCGCGCGAAAACCTGGCGCATGATGCGGGTGTATTCCTTGAGGCGGGTGACCGGCCGGCCATACGGCACGCCGTGCCAACCTTCCACCACTTGCGGGCCGGAGGCGCCGAGCCCAACGATGAACCGGTTGCCGGAGAGCTGGGCCAGCGTCATGGCTGTCATGGCCGCCATGGCGGGGGTGCGTCCCGGCATCTGCATGATGGCAGTTCCGACCTTGATGCGGCTGGTATGTGCGAGGATCCATGCCGCGGGCGTGATGGCGTCGGAGCCATAGGCCTCTGAGGTCCAGACGCTTGAAATGCCAATCTTCTCGGCGTGGCGTATCGCTTCCAGCGGAATCTCGATGCGGCGGCCGGAATAGCCCACGAGCATGCCGAGTTTCATGGCTTGTCATCCTTGTTGTTGGTCTGTCGGAACACCTGTGCCGGGATTATCCGGCATGTGTCCGGTTGCAACAAGTGTGCGTGTTCACGGTCAGGTGCGCCGAAGGCCAAAGGCTGCACGCGCTGCCGGAATGATGTGTGGAGCGCGGGTGGCGAGCCATGCCATGATTGTCTGCATGCAGCTTCAAGTCGAGGACCAGGGAGGACGGCTCATGCACCCGCCGATGCCAACGAAATCACGAAAGCTTCGGGACCTGCTGGCAGCAGGTACATTCCTGCACATGCCGTCGGTCCATGATGGGCTGGGCGCACGGCTGGTGCAGCAGGCAGGGTTCGAGGCCGTCTATGCGGGCGGCTATGTGTGTGGTGCAGCAAGTGCGATCAGCGAGCCGATGCTGACCATGACCGAACAGCTTGACATGGCGTCGTCGGCGGCGCGCGCAGTCGACATTCCAATGGTGGTCGATGCGGGAGCCGGATGGGGCGACCCGTTGCACACCATGCGTACCGTGCGTGAGTTCATCCATGCGGGCATCGCCGGTATCCAGCTTGAAGACCAGGTCTATCCGAAGCGGGCGCATTATCATGCCTACCAGGTTCACGAGGTCAGCCCGGAAGAGTTCGCGGAGAAAGTGAAATATGCCTGCCGGGAACGCGACCGGGTAGATCCGGACTTTGTGATGATCGCGCGAACGGACAGCTGCCGGGAGTTCGGTCTGGATGAGGCGGCGGACCGGATCAACCGGGCGGCGGATGAGGGTGCGGACCTGGGGTTGCTCTTTCCGCGCAACCTGGAGGAGGCGGAGCGCGCGCCGAAAGTGTGCCGAGTGCCTCTTGTCTACGTGATGAGCCGCGGCAACCGGGATGGGCGTCCCATCTTCCGGGCGCGGGATCTGAAGGACATGGGCTACGTAGCGGTCATCGAGGCGCAACTGTTGATGTTGCCGGCGTTCGAGGCCCAGCAGACGGCACTGCGCGAGTTGCGTGAAACGGGGGACTACACGGGGCTTACCCAGGAGGATTGCGTCCGACTGCGGAAAGCGATCGAGGATACGATTGGCCTTGATGAGCATTACGAGATCGAGCGGCAGACGGTGGAACGGACGAGATGATCTCGCGTATGCGCGCTGCGGTTGGGCCGAGCGGGATAGGCGGTGGAAAAGTTCAAGTCCCGGCGATGGCGTCGCACTCGTGATCCATGGCGGTGTGTCATGATTGGTGTGACTTGCAACGATTCGCGGGCCGTGCGGGCCTGCGAAGGCACGCCACTGAAGATCGGGTGGATAGCGAGATGCAACAAAAAGTGGAACAGGCAGCCGATGTCGACAATCGGCTGGCTCCGGATCCGACGGCGGTGGTGCTGCCGGCCCTTTCGGCGCTGGGGGCGATTGCGTCGATTGCAGCCATCAACTGGGTGGGACAGGACAAGACCTCCGAGCGGACTCGTTCGCGCCGCAAGGCCGCGGTGGCGTTGAGGGACCTCGAATCGTGCTGCATGGGCCTGCAGGAGATCTTCCGGCGGCTGCATCGCAATCCCAAGCTCTACGCGGGCGAGGGGGCAGGTGCCAATTCACCCTTGAAATTTGGTGTCCTGGGCCAGCGGATCGACCAGGCGTCGGTGCGGGCCTATCACCAGTTGACCAACGACACGGCGTCCATGTTCGTGCTGGCGCTGCAGAATGCCTTCGATGTGATGAGCGCGATCGAGGATGGGGAGATCGAGCCGCCGGAACAGCTCTACTATGAATTCGGCGAACAGCAAGATCGGTTGAACAAGCTGCTGCAGAACCGGGCGACGCTGAAGATGGTTGTCGAAACCGGTGCCGAGGTCTCGGAGACATTGACGGGGCTGGTCCGCGAACTGCGCAAGCACAAGGTCGAACAGGCCTGAGTGCCAGCGACATGGGTGCGGAAAGACGCGGGCCCGGAAGGCAAAAGGCAGCCTCATTCTGACAGCGGGTCAGCGGTCCGCCGGTTCGAAAGACAGGGCCAACTGACGGACAATCTCGTTCAGGACGAAACTTCCCTGCGTGGTTGTCATGAGGCGAGCGTCGTCGGGTGCGGGGGGCTGCAGCATTCCCAGGCCAACAAGCCGGGTGATGGCCGCTTGTGAGGGCTTAACGTTGCCGACTTCGGCAAGCCGGGCAAGGTTCACCCCTTCGCGCAGTCTCAGGCCCATCAGCAGCAACTCGTCTGCCTGTTCATCGCGGGTGAGACGGTGTTCTTCGATCACGGCTGAGCCGGTTTCCGTTATGCGGGACAACCACCGCTCGGGATTGCGCTCGTTGAGTGTTGCGTGGCGTCCATCTTCTCGAAGGTCTCGGCCATGGGCGCCGGGGCCAAGGCCAAGATAGGTGCCGTAGCGCCAATAGACCAGGTTGTGGCGGCTTTCATTGCCGGGTGTCGCGTGATTGGAGATCTCGTAGGCCGGCAGGCCGTGAGCCTCGCACATGGTCTGTGTGATGGCGTAGAGGCGATCGGCCAGATCGGGGTCGGGAACCTTCAATCTGCCGGCGCGATGCAAGCTGGCGAACGGTGTGCCGTCCTCGATGGTGAGCTGATAAAGCGACAGATGGCCGGCCTGCAATGCGAGTGCCTGCTGCAACTCTTTTTCCCAGATGTCTTCGGTCATGTCAGGGCGGGCATAGATCAGGTCGAAGGAGAAGCGGTCGAACGTCGTCGCGGCCAAGTCGATTGCAGCCAGGGCTTCTGCCACAGAGTGAATCCGGCCGAGCCTGCGCAGTGCCGTATCGTCAAGCGCCTGGACGCCGATCGAGATGCGGTTGACGCCAGCGGCGCGATAGCCCTTGAAGCGGTCAGCCTCGACACTGCCCGGGTTGGCCTCGAGCGTGATTTCGCAGTCGTGGGCGAGGCCGAATGTCTGATGGAGGGCGTCGATCAGGCGGGCAACGGTTGCCGGTTGCATCAAGGACGGTGTGCCGCCTCCGAAAAAGATGCTGTCGAGGGAGCGTTTCGCGGGCAGGCGCCGAACTGTCGTCGCGAGTTCGGCCATATAGGCGGCGGCGTAGGCATCTTCATCCCAGCCGCCATGGCGAACGTGACTGTTGAAGTCGCAATAGGGGCATTTCTGGGCGCAGAACGGCCAGTGGATGTAGGCGGCGAAACCACCGTCGCCGAGGTTCACTCTTGATGCAGCGGCGTCGACCATTGCTGATTCTCAGCGGGATTTTTCGGCGAGACACGCTTCGACGAACAGCTTGAAGGCGCGCGCACGATGGGAAATCCCGTGCTTCCTTGCGGGATCCATTTCGCCGAATGTCAGGGTCTCACCGTCGGCGAGGAACATGGGATCGTAGCCGAAGCCCTTATCGCCGCGTGGCGGCCAGACAAGGTGGCCGAAGACCTTGCCCTCGTAGACCTGCGTCTCGCCATCGGGCCAGGCGAGGCAAAGCGCTGCCGTGAAGTTGGCGCGCGGGCCCCGGGGTGCGCTCCAGGCGCGCTTTTCTTCCAGGTCGTTGCGGACCTTGTTCATGGCGAGGGTGAAGTCCTTGTCGGGACCGGCCCATCTGGCGGAATAGACGCCCGGTGCGCCGCCCAGTGCCTCGACTTCGAGCCCGGAGTCATCCGAAAGGGCGAGGAGGCCGGTTGCCTTCGCCGAATGCAACGCCTTCAGGCGGGCATTGCCGGCGAATGTCGTTTCCGTTTCTTCGGGTTCGCTCACGCCCATCGCCCCGGCCGAGGCGGTTTGCAGGCCATAGGGGCGCACGAGGTCGTCGATTTCCCGGAGCTTGCCAGGATTGTGGCTCGCGACCACGAGTTTCATGCCACTTTCAAGTTTGCGCATCAGTCGAGTTTCCAGATTTTCGGTTCGGCGAACTCGAGGCAGTTGCCGGCAGGATCGCGGAAGTAGATGGAACGGCCACCGGATGCGGGCCAGATGAAGTCGGCCTCGATGGTGATCCCGTTGGCTTCGAGGTGCGCGCGCCATTGGTCGATCTCGTCGGCATCGGCACGGAAGCAGATGTGGCCTTCTCCAGTTGCGCCATGTGGCGGGACCGGCAGTTTTCCAGGAGCGGGCGGGCGCCTGGTGGCATCCGGATTGAAGATGAGAATGACCTGGTTGCCGCATCGGTAGAAGATCTGGCGGCCAGGCTGGACATGGAATGGTTCGAGGCCAAGGATATTGCGCCAGAACACCTCGGCGGCCCCGAGATCGCGGGCGTAGATCACGGTCTCAAGGACGCCTGATGGTTGCAGTGTCTTGGGCGGGTGGTGTGCCATTGCCGCCTCCGTTACGTGTGGCGATGGCTGCTATCGCGCGTCACACGCGTCGATAACGGCCACCGCTTGCCAAGTCAGCCTACAGTCAACTTCTGCAGTGCGACCAACTCGCCGATCCCCTTCTTGGCCAGGGCCATGAGGGCATGGAAGCTCTCTTCGCTGAAGGCCGTGGTTTCGGCGGTGCCCTGGACCTCCACGATGCCGCCGGCACCTGTCATGACGAAGTTGGAGTCGGCATCGGCGTTCGAATCCTCGGCGTAGTCGAGATCGAGAACCGGTGCGCCCTTGTAGATTCCACAGGAGACCGCCGCCACCTGGTCACGCAGCACGCCGTCTGCGACCATGTCACGGGTCTGCATCCACTGGATGCAGTCGTGCAGGGCAACCCAGGCGCCGGTGATGGCTGCCGTCCGGGTGCCGCCGTCGGCCTGGATGACATCGCAGTCGATGCTGATCTGACGCTCGCCGAGCTTGCTCAGGTCCACCACGGCGCGCAGTGCACGACCGATGAGCCGCTGGATTTCCTGGGTGCGGCCGGAGGCGTGACCCTGGGTGACCTCGCGGCGCGTCCGCTGGTTGGTGGCGCGCGGGAGCATGGCATATTCGGCTGTGACCCAGCCACGTCCCTGCCCCTTCAGCCAGGGCGGAATGCGCTCCTCCAGGCTGGCCGTGCACAGCACATGGGTATTGCCGAACTTGATGAGGCAGGAACCTTCGGCATGCATGGATACCGCACGGTCGATGGATACACGGCGCAGCTCGTCTGGCTGCCGCTTGGAGGGTCGCATTGTCTCGGCTCGCTCTCGGGGGTTGGGGTCTGGTCGGGGCCGTTCAGGCTCCGGACCATGGACACCGGGGTTCTGAGCAGGCGAACCTAATGGGCGCGTGGCGCAAGATCAACCTGTCGATACCGCATAATCCGCCAGGGCCAGCCCCTTTATATCGGGGATCCGGGGCTGGCTATCGGGCTCAGTGACGGTTGGATTTTCCGCCCCCTGCCAGGAAATCCTCATAGGCAAGGCGCAACCCGTCCTCAAGGGCGGTGCGATAGCGCCAGCCAAGACCTGTCAAACGGTTGACATCGACCAGCTTGCGCGGTGTGCCATCAGGTTTGGAGCGGTCATAGACGATGCGGCCCTGGTAGCCGACCACCTTGGCGACGACGCTGGCAAACTCGGAAATGGCGATGTCTTCACCTGTCCCGATGTTGACGATCTCCTTGCCCGAATAGGTCTTCATCAGGTGGATGCAGGCATCTGCCATGTCGTCAACGTAGAGGAACTCGCGGCGCGGGGTGCCGGTGCCCCAAACGATGACTTCCGGTGCATCGGCCAGCCTGGCTTCATGGAAGCGCCGGATGAGCGCGGCCACGACATGGCTGTGTTCGGGATGATAGTTGTCGCCGGGGCCATAGAGGTTGGTCGGCATGACGGAAATGAAATCCGAGCCGTACTGATCGCGATAGGCTTCACACAACTTGATGCCGGCGATCTTGGCGATCGCGTAAGGCTCGTTGGTCGGCTCCAGCGGGCCGGTTAGCAGTGCGTTCTCGGAGAGAGGCTGTGAGGCGAGACGGGGATAGATGCAGGTCGAGCCCAGGAACATCCTCTTGTCGACACCCGACACGCGCGCAGCCTCGACGACGTTACAGGCGATTGCCAGATTGTCGTAGATGAACTCACCGCGCAGGGTGTTGTTGGCGTGGATACCGCCAACCTTGGCCGCGGCCATGAAGACGGTGCCTGGTCGTGTTCTCTGGAACCAGTCGCTGGTCTGCTTCTGATCCTTGAGGTCGAGGTCGGTGCGGCCGGCGGTGAGGACCTCGCAGCCCTCGGAAGCAAGGCGGCGCGCGATCGCGCTTCCGACCATGCCGCGATGGCCGGCAACAAAGACCTTCTTTCCCGCGAGGCTATAGATTTCCTCAGGCACTTGCCGCCTCCTTGCGTGCCGCTGCCATATCGGCGTCCATCATTTCGGCGATGAGACCATCGAGCGTCGTCTTGGGGCTCCAGCCGAGCTTCTGGCGGGCCTTGCTGTTGTCGCCGATCAGCAGATCCACCTCGGTCGGGCGGAAATAGCGTGGATCAATCTTGACGACGACCTTGCCGGATTGCTCGTCGATGCCGCGTTCCGCAACGCCCTCGCCTTCCCAGGATATCTTGCGCCCGGTGTGCCCGAAAGCCAACTCGACGAACTTGCGGACCGTGTGTGTCTCGCCGGTTGCCAGGACATAGTCGTCTGGCTTGTCCTGCTGAAGGATCATCCACATGCCTTCGACGTAATCGCGTGCATGGCCCCAGTCGCGCTGGGCATCGAGGTTGCCGAGATAGAGGCACGCTTCGAGGCCGGCAGTGATGCGCGCCACGGCACGGGTGATCTTGCGGGTGACGAACGTCTCGCCGCGGATCGGACTTTCGTGGTTGAACAGGATGCCGTTGGAGGCGTGCAGGCCGTAGGCTTCACGGTAGTTCACGGTGATCCAGTAGCCGTAGAGCTTTGCCGCTGCGTAAGGCGACCTCGGATAGAACGGCGTGGTCTCGCGCTGGGGGACTTCCTGCACGAGCCCGTAGAGTTCGGAGGTGGAGGCTTGATAGAAGCGGGCCGTCTTCTCGAGACCGAGAATACGGATGGCTTCGAGCAGTCTCAGGACCCCTATTCCGTCGGCGTTGGCGGTGTATTCCGGACTTTCGAACGATACTGCGACGTGGCTCTGGGCGGCAAGATTGTAGATTTCGTCCGGCTGGATCTGCTGGACCAGTCTTATGAGATTGGTCGAATCCGTCATGTCCCCGTAGTGCATATGGAACGTGACGTCGGCTTCGTGGGGATCCTGATAGAGATGATCCACGCGGGCGGTGTTGAAAGACGATGAACGGCGCTTGATGCCGTGAACTTCGTACCCCTTCGCGAGGAGGAGTTCGGCGAGATAGGCACCGTCCTGTCCGGTGACACCGGTGATCAGGGCGCGCTTGGTCATTGGTGATGCCTTTCAATTTCTGGGCATTTCTGGGCCCTGAACTGGGGCCGGCTTGTTATGGTTGATGTCCGGAAATGTTGGCGAACCGACCCTCAATCTCATGGTTCTGCCAATACCGGACCAATGCTGCTGCGTTTGGCGCTTTCAGCGCGACTGAGGCAAGCAAGAAGTACGCCATCATCTCAATATGAGCGGAAATCAAGCGTATTGCGTGCCGTCATCCGGAGCCCGGAGAAAAACACCGTTGACAAAGTGTTAACAAGCCCTTGTCGAGGCCTGACGCACTGCAGGCACGCCAATTGCATCTCTTGTGGCGATCGAGAAGTTCGCCACCATCGAACAGCAACCTCATGGCACATTTCCCGATCAGAACCACACGAGCAAGTTATTGTTTCCAGTGTTTTTTGCGATTCCGAAGTTGGCGAACAACCATCGCCGCATAGCCCGGCGAACTTCGGGATCAGGACAGCAGGCTTGAGGCTTCATGAGAGGCGTGGTTCGAGAAGACCAGTCCAGGCTTTCACTGAATGCAGGTGAACGGGTATCAAATCCATGAGAATGGCAGCGAAAGGGGCCCGGCGGGGGGGCGGCGGTTCGGGCTTCGGGGCGCGCGGGACATCCCCGGTCCAAAACGACCTGCTGATCCGGGTGGCCGGACGCTGGGCGCTCGCGATCGTTATCGGTCTCATGGTTCTCGTTCCGGCGTTCGACATTCTTCTGACGGGCCGGGACCTCGGTACATTTGCGTCGCTGGAGGTCATGACGCCGTCGGCGCTCAGCCTCAGGATGCTGCAGGCGGCCTCGCTCAGCTCGGTTCTTTTGCTGTTGTTCATCCTGGTCACGCGGGGCGTGCTCAATTTTTCTCATCCGCGTAGCCAGGTTTCGGTGGTGATGATCTGGGCGTTCTGCTTCTACGCGGTCACCAACCTGTTTTCGCCGGGGCTGCTCGGGCATATCCCTGGCATCGAGCGGTCGCTCTACTACATCGTCCTGTTGTTTCTTGCGGTCTATGCCTTGGGGGACGATGCGGCGGACACTCTGATCCGGTCAGCGCGCAATGCGCTGTGTGTGCTCTTCCTGTTGTCGATCGTCTGCTCGGTGTTGTTCCCGACGTTGACCCTCAGGTTCTACAACGAGGAACTGCGGTTGCCGCTGGTTCCGTTCCGGTTCTGGGGGCTGAGCTCGGGGCCGAACAGTATCGCGCCGTTGTCGCTGGTGCTGATCCTGCTGGCATGGTCGATGCCGTTCGCCCGGCGCTGGCTGCAGGTCCTGACGATGTGTGTCGCGGGATTTGTGCTTCTGACAGCGCAATCGCAGACGACATGGCTTGCAGCATTCGTGATTCTGCCGCTGTTTGCGCTCTACCGGCATGATGTGCGCCGGTACGGGTATTTCAGATGGCGGCTATCAGCGGGCATGGTCATTCTCGCGGCCGGTCTTGTGCTTGCGGGCGGTGTTTTCGTGTTTTCCGCACTGATGCGTGAGGCACCAAGTCTGGTTGCGCCGACGGGCGGGCTTCCGGAAGGGATGACCGATATCGTGACGGGGCGTAGCTACATCTGGGCCATCGCGATCGACACGTTCCTGAAGTATCCGATGTTCGGCTATGGCCTCACGGCCTGGGGACCGGAGTTCCGGGCAGCCATCGACATGTCGTTTGCCAGTCATGCCCATAACCAGCTCATGCAGGCCCTGAGTGTCGGTGGATTGACGGCGCTGGTCGGGCTGGTGGTCTATCTTCTGGCTTTTGTCTTCGTGTCGCGGCGGGTGGCGGCGGCGACTGGCGGCCTTGGTCCGGCGCTGGTGGGGTTGATGCTGATCCGGTGCCTGAGCGAAGTGCCGCTGCCACTCGGCAACCTTCTGGTGCATGAAACGTTCATGCATGTGCTGACGTTTGCCGTCCTGGCCACAGCCAGCGCCAGATCGGCGATCGCCATTTCGCAGTGGCAACCCTCTTCCGACGATGACAGCGATGTCTATGATGCGCGGTCATCAACCGGACGCGGGCGCCGGCGGATCAGACGCCGGTCATGAGCTTGAGCAGGCGGGTGCCATGTCCCCCTGGAATGCGTCCAGCGAGTTGTTGAAGCAGATGGCGCAGGTCGTGGGCCACCCATGATCCGAACAAGCGCAACCCGGCCAGCATGGCGATGGCACAAGCTGCAATATCGAATGCCAGGTGCAACTGCGGCTGAGGGTAAGTGAACCACGTGATGAAGGTCCGGTCGGCGACAAGAGCCGTGGCGCCGACGAGCACCATGATGGCGAGGCCGGGCTTGCAGGCCGCAACCACGGTTCTAGGGGGCATTGCAATCTGGCGCATGGTGGCACCGACCAGGACGATGGCGCGGACGCAGAACAGCGTGAAGACCGACCAGCTCAAGGCGGCAAGGGAGCCGGTTTGCGCCACCATCCAGAGCACGACGACCCAAACGAGTGCGATGGGCAGTTGCAGCAGGAATTCCTTGCGGGTCGCACCTGATGCCCACAGCACAGGGACTGCCAGTGCCATGACGAGATAGGCCGGCATGGCGAGGGCCAATGGCGTCAGGACGGCGCCGCCGCCGGCCCATTGGGTGCCGTAGAAGGCCAGAATGATGGTCTCGCCCGAAGCAGCAATGCCGGCGAAGACCGGTGCGATGAACATGGCGACGGCGCCGAACAGGGCCGCCAGGCCGCGGCGCAACTGGGGCTTGTCATCCTGGATCTTCGAACTTGCCGAATAGAAGACGGATTGCAGCAAGGCCAGCAAGGTCATCAACGGGGTATTGATGAGATTGTAGGCGGTGGCGTAGAGGCCGGCGGCGGACAGGCTCAACCAGGAACCGACAATGGCACGGTCGATGCCGTTCATCGCCCAGTTGAGCAGGTTCGTAGCCAATACGGTCCCGCCGAAGTCAAGCATCGCGGGGGCGCCAGCCTGCCAGAACAGGGGGCGCACGGGGTGGCGTACCTTCAAGTATTGCAGAACACCCAGGACAGCGGCCTGGGTCAGGTAGGCGGCGACCAGGGACATGACACCGGCGCCGGCCCAGGCCATGGGAATGCCCACCACGAAGAACCCGATCGTGTAGCTGACGACGCCTGCCAGGTTGAGGGTCTTGAAGTCGAGATTGCGCTTGAGCAGGGCCCCCGACGTTGCGGCTGTCGCATTGATGAGGCAACCGAGCGACAGGCACATGAGCGCGGCATAGAGCCGGGGTTCATGATAGGCCCGGGTAACCCACGGCGTGACGGCGATCACGATCAGCGTCATGACGAGCCCCATGACGATCTGCCATGTGCTCACGAAACGGATGTCGTCGTCGCTGACGGTTCGCTTCTGGATCAGGCCGTAGGCGAGGCCGACGTCGGCAAAGAGGCTTGAAAGCAGGACCACGACCAGGGCCACGGCAAAGACGCCGTAGAGTTCGGGGCCGAGAAGTCGTGCAAGTACGATCTGTGAGGCGACCTGCAACAGGATGCGCAAGGCGCTGCCGCCAGTGCCCCACAGCATGGCCGTAATGCTTCGCCGGCCGAGGCCCTCACGGTCTGAGCTGATGTCGTTCACGTCCAGTCATCCCGGTTTGTTCGGCCGCATCGCGGACATGGATGGGCCGGCAAGGCTTCCGCAGCTTCGCCGCGGCGTGACGTCAAGTCGTCGTGACCAGGACAAACTGTATCGGAGCATCCGTGACGGCGGCAATCCAGTAGGCGGTTTCCTCGAGCGCATCCTTGTGGCCCTTGCCGTTCTGGGCAACCAGAACAATGGCGTTGGCATGGCTCGTCAGGGCATGGGTCAGGCGATCCTGGCCGGCTTCCGCGCCGTCAATGACGATCAGATCGTATGCATCAAGCCGGGAGAAGAGTGTGTCGTCCAGCATCTCCAGTTTGATTCTCCGGGGCGGTGCGCTGTCCGTCCGGCCGGCCGGCATCAGATCGAAGGGTGGGTCGCACCTCTCGATGATGGCGGTCTCGCATGGTGTCGAACCGTTGACCACTTCGACAAGTCCAGGCTTGACGCTCGCGCGTGCGGCCTCCGTCGCAAGCCGTCCCGTGCGGTCGGCATCGATCAGGAGAACAGCGTCGCCTGCCCGCGAGCCAACGATAGCGAGATTCAGGGCAACAGCTGATTTGCCTTGTGCGCTCTCGGCGGAGGTCACCAGACAGATGAGCGGACCCTTCATGGCAAACGGGTTGGAGAGCCTGCGGAGCAGTTGTTCACTGGCTTTTGCGGTCGGCGAGTTGCGCGGCGCGATCGTGTAGCAGGACTTCTGTCCGTGGTTTCGTCCCAGAACCATGGAAATGGTGCCTGGACGTTTGAACGGTACGGCAACCACGGGGTCATCCCGGCTGAGAGGTTCGATCTGCATCGGGCTGCGGATGACGGGATCATAGTTGTCGCGCCGCAGGGCGAGTGCGGCGCCCAGGCCGATGCCCGCCAGACCGGAGGCTGCGATAATGACGAGCAGGCCAGGGCCATTGGGTGCGCGAGCGGGTTCTGCCGTGGCCAGGATCACCGCGGAATTCGGATCAATGCGGCTTTGTTCCTCGAGTTCGCGGGAGCGGGTGAGGAAGGACTGGTAGATCGAGCGGGCGGCTTCGGCCTTGCGCTCGAGTTCGCGCAGGCCAACCTGGGCGCTGCTTTCCTCCAGGGTGCGCTTCTTCATGGCGGCGAGCTGGGTGGTGAGCGCTTTTTCCGTTGACCTGCTTCTTTCGAGCGTCGTGCGGGCGGTGTCGGCAATGCGGCCGATTTCCTGGTCGATGCTGCGCTGGGCGGCGTTCACCTCCTGGCGGATCTGTCTCATTACCGGGTGGGACGGCAGCAACTGCGCGGACAGGGACGCCTCGCGCTGGCGGAGCACGGCAATGTTGGTGCGCAAGCGTTCCAGTGTCGGGGATTGCAGACTGTCGAGACCCGAAATCGTTCCGGCGCCAGATCTGCGCATGGCGGCAATCTCGTCCAGGCGGGAGGCCGCTCGGACGGTTTCTCCACGGGCGATCTGCAACTGGGTGCTGAGTTCGGCCATGCGTTGCTCGGTCAGCAGCCGGCCTTTG
>JBKDZY010000706.1:0-8155 GCA_047971765.1 Hyphomicrobiaceae bacterium
TGTTCAAGGATGTTCTGGTGCGTGTGGTCCCCTCGTCACTCACCGAACCGAAGTCCGAACAGCAGGGCTAGGCCAAGTCGTCGCACTTGTATGATCACGGGGTGCTTTCCGCGTCCGCACCCCGAGCGGGACCACTGACTGATGTGGTCCCATCACCTTGCAAATGAGACGATAATCGACACGCTCGCAAGAGCCGTCCGACCGTCTTTACGCAAATATTCACATCGTTACACAATGGGTTGGCAAATGACGCGAAAACGTCATATACCGGCGGCGAGCCGATGGCTCGCGCTGCCCGTAGTGCTTGGCGCTGCCCGCAGCTTGGCGACCAGCACTGCGACTGACGGAGCGCCCCGATGAGCCAGACGAGCGGTATTCACCCGGCCTGGACCGGTATCCCTTCCACCTCGTCATCTGCCTTCGACAGCGTGCCATGGAGCGACGACGACCGGCTCCACGAAGAATGCGGCGTCTGCGGCGTCTTTGGACATGACGATGCGGCCGCCATCACGGCGCTGGCCATGCACGCGCTTCAGCATCGTGGCCAGGAAGGATGCGGTATCGTCAGCTACGATGGCCGGCATTTCAACCAGGAGCGACGGCTGGGTCTCGTGGGCGACCATTTCGCCCGCTCGGAAGTGATCGAGCGGCTCGGTGGGCGCATGGCCGTTGGCCGTAATCGCTATTCGACGACCGGCAAGGTGCTGCTACGCAACGTCCAACCGCTCTTTGCTGACCTCAGCCAGGGTGGACTGGCCGTCGCCCACAACGGCAACCTCACCAACGCACTGACGCTTCGCCAGGAACTGATTCGAACCGGCGCGATCTGTCAGTCGACCTCCGACACCGAGGTGATTCTTCACCTTGTGGCCCGTTCCAAGAAGCGCGGAATCGTCGAGCGGTTCATTGATGCCCTGTTGCAGATCGAAGGCGCCTACGCGCTCACCTGCCTGACCAATGACATGCTGATCGGCGCGCGTGATCCCGTCGGGATCAGGCCACTTGTGCTCGGCAAGCTCGGGACAGGCTATGTCCTGGCGTCCGAGACCTGTGCGCTCGATATGGTTGGTGCCGAGTTCATTCGCGAGATCGAGAACGGCGAAGTGGTCGTCATCACCGACGAGGGTATCGAGAGCCATCGCCCCTTCCCGCCCCGTGCGGCCTGCCCGTGTGTTTTCGAGTACGTCTATTTCGCCCGGCCGGACAGCATCATCGGTGGGCGCAGCGTTTATGCCATGCGCAAGCAGATGGGGGCGGAGCTCGCTGCCGAATCGAGTGTCGAGGCGGATGTGGTGGTGCCGATTCCCGATTCGGGCGTGCCAGCCGCGATCGGGTATGCGCAGGCGGCAGGCATCCCGTTCGAACTCGGCATCATCCGCAATCACTATGTCGGACGAACCTTCATCGAGCCGGAGCAGAAGATTCGCCAGCTTGGCGTGAAGCTCAAGCACTCCGTCAATCTCGGTGTCATTCGCGGGGCGCGGATCGTCCTTATTGATGACAGCATCGTGCGCGGAACAACCTCGCGGAAGATCGTGCAGATGCTGAAGGATGCCGGTGCGAAAGAGGTGCACATGCGCATCTCGTGTCCGCCGGTAAAGCATCCGGACTTCTACGGCATCGATACGCCGCGCACCGAGGAACTGCTGGCTGCAAACCACACGGTCGAGGAAATGCGCCAGCATATGCGCGCCGATAGCCTGGCCTTCCTGTCGGTCGATGGGCTCTACCGCGCCATGGGTCAGGAAAGCCGCAATCCGCGCAATCCGCAGTTCACCGACCATTGCTTCACGGGTGACTACCCGACGAGGTTGACAGACCAGGAAGGTTGCGGAAACCACCAGCTTTCCCTTCTCGCCGAAGCGAGTTGAGGTCGCAACCCGCACGACATCGGCGGGCTTCTCATCCATGAGCGAACAAGGGCGGCGTCCAGGCGAAATCCGGGCGCCGTTTTTCATTGCGCGTCCCGTCCTGGGACTGATGTTTCCGGGCCATGGTCAGGACAACGAAAAGTTGCCAATGCAGCCGCGTTGGATTGCAGTGCCCACCCGAATCGAGGCACACAGTGTCCACGATCAATGGCCCACAGGTGGGGAGGCTCACTTATGAACATCATGGCACCGACGGTGATGCCGGCTCAACCAGAGCTGGGCAACATGGCCACCGCCACGACCGACTCATGTATTGCGACCCGCGTGCGCCAGTTGTCGCGTATTGTGACGCGCGTCTATGATGACGCACTTCGCCCGCACAAGATCACAGCCAGTCAGTTCACGCTTCTGATGCAGCTTGCACAGACCGATGGCATCACCGCAGCCGAGATCGGAATGCAACTCGACATCGAGAAATCGACATTGTCGCGGAATTTGAAGCGTCTCCTGGCCCTCGGCCACATCGACATGGATCCGCCGGCTGGTCGCCGAGGCCGCGGGTTGCACCTGACGCCGCGTGGGCAGACGGTGATCCGCGAGGCGTATCCGCTTTGGCAGGAAGCGCAGAGGCGGACGATCGAGGCCATGGGAGCCGATGCCCATGCCCGCCTCGATGGTCTATTGTCCCAGGCAGAGAAACTGGTGGCGCCCTGATCACGTCGACGGTTCAAGTCGACTATCGAAATGGAAAGTGCACGCCCCGGCGTGCACTTTTTGCGTTTTGGAGCTGGATCAATGTTTCCTCCCGTCATTTCCCGGAAGGCCGTGCAGGTCTGTGGTTTGCTTCAGCACCATAATCTGAAGCTTGCAACGGCCGAGAGTTGTACGGGCGGCCTTGTCGCTGCCGCCGTAACGAGCGTGGCTGGAGCGTCCGAAATATTCGAGCGTGGATTTGTGACCTACTCGATCCCATCGAAGGCAGCCGTACTTGGCGTTCCCGTGTCCCTGATCGAGGCCCACGGCGCGGTAAGCCGTGACGTGGCCGTTGAAATGGCGCGAGGCGCGTGTCGCAACCCATTGGTTGACATAGCTGTTTCCGTGACAGGGTTGGCCGGTCCGGGCGGCGGTTCGCCGCTCAAGCCGGTCGGTCTGGTTTTCATCGCGGTGGCCGGGAAAGGGGGAATGGCGGTGGTCCGGGAGTACCGGTTCGGTGCCGTCGGTCGGGATTCGGTCCGCCTGGCGAGCGTTGAAGCGGCCTTGGACCTCATCGTGCAAACTGTTGGAGAAATGGGCACAAATCCTCTTTGAGGAGTATAACTGATCCGTTCATGCCATGCTTGCCCTTGCCGAGAGCTGGCTATAGCAACCCTACAGCACAACATCAGGAGCTAGGCCGATGGCTGACGACAAACCACTTTCCGGGCGGATCGCTCTCGTGACGGGGGCCTCGCGCGGGATTGGCCGCAGCGTTGCGGTCGGGTTGGCGCGATCCGGCGCTCATGTCGTTCTTCTGGCGCGCACTGTGGGTGGGCTGGAGGAAGCCGATGATGAAATCAGGGCTGCCGGTGGAACTGCCACGCTGGTGCAGCTCGATCTCAAACGGACAGACAAGCTCGACGCCCTGGGGCCGACCATCCTCCAACGCTGGGGCAAACTCGATATCCTTATTGCCAACGCAGGCATTCTGGGGCCGCTTTCACCGCTCGGGCACATCACGACAGATGCCTGGCGGGATGTCATGGACATCAATCTGAACGCAAACTGGCACATCATTCGCGCTGTCGATCCCTTGATCCGGCGCTCGGACGCTGGCCGGGCCGTATTCGTGACATCGGGCGCCTCGCTTGCGCGCCGTGCCTACTGGGGGCCCTATGCGGTGTCAAAGGCGGGCCTGGATGCCCTGGTCAAGACGTGGGCGCACGAACTGGCGGATACGCCTGCCAAGGTCAACTTGCTCAATCCCGGCCCCATTCGCACCGGTATGCGCTCGAAGGCATTTCCCGGTGAGGATCCGATGACCCTGTCAACGCCGGAGGATCTCGTACCGCTGTTCCTCAAGCTCGCAAGTCCCGACTGGAAAGACAGCGGCGAGATTCATGATTACAAGACCGGGCGTGTTCTCTGACGCAACGGCACGCACCTCTCGCGCGGTTTCCGCCGGCCGGTCAAGCGACAGTCCTCATGCCCGAAATGCGGCCGATGCAATTGACGAACCCAGGCGCATCTGCCCATCCTTGACGCATCAGACATGCGGCACTTTCACGCGAGGACTTGTCATGACCGGAAAACCCACGGGAACGCCCGCTCTTGCTGGCATCAAGGTTGTCGATCTCACTCAGTTCGAGGCAGGCACCTCGATCACCGAGACGCTGGCCTGGCTTGGCGCCGAGGTTATCAAGGTCGAAAATCCCAAAGGCGGCGAGCAGGGCCGCAATGCATCTTCCGAACGGAAGGACGCGGACAGCTATTATTTCATGCTGCTGAATGCCAACAAGAAGTCTGTGACGCTCAACCTCAAGGACGAGCGTGGCAAGGACATGCTGCGCAAGCTGATTTCCAAGGCCGATATTTTTGCGGAGAATTTTGCGCCGGGCGTGATCGACAAGCTGGGCTTTTCCTACGACGAAGTGAAAAAGATCAATCCGCGCATCATCTATGCGACCGTCAAGGGATTCGCGAAAGGCAGTCCGTTCGAGAAGAACCTCGCCTTCGACATGATCGCGCAGGCCGCCGGCGGTGTGATGTCGATCACGGGCGAGCCGGATGGCCGTCCGTTGAAACCGGGCGTCACGCTGGGTGATACCGGGACGGGGCTTCATGCGGTCATTGGTGTGCTGGCTGCGCTCTACCAACGCACGGCGACCGGCAAGGGTCAGAAGGTGGAAGTGGCCATGCAGGATGCGATGGTGAACTACTGCCGCATCGCCTACTCGCGGCAACTTCTCACCGGCGAAGCATGCGAGCGCAATGGCAATTCCGTGGTGCTGGGCAACGCACCGTGCGAGGTGTTCCAGTGCGCGCCGGGCGGTCACAACGATTATGTCTTCATCTACACCAGCCGGGCGACGAACGCGCATTGGGAACGCTTGTGCGACGTCATCGGGCGTGCAGACCTGAAGGCCGACCCGCGCTTCGCGACGCCGCCCATGCGTGGCGACCACGCCGAGGAAATCACGCGCGAAGTCGAGAAGTGGACGACGAAATTCTCGAAACACGAAGCCATGGAGAAACTTGGTTCTGCGGGTGTGCCATGCGGCGCGGTAATGGACACCAAGGAGCTTTCCGACGAGCCGTCCATGCTTGCGAGGGAGATCTTCGTCGATGTCGATCATCCCGTGCGGGGCAAGGTTCGCATCCCTGGCTGGCCGGTGAAGATGTCGGATAGCTATGTCCCCGTGAAGCCGAGTCCCATTCTCGGGGCGGACACCGTGGACGTCTATGGCGAGTGGCTCGGCCTCTCGAAGGGTGATCTCGACGCCCTGAAGAAGGACGGGGTCGTGTAGGCACGCGAGGTCATCTGCCTCGTGGTCTGTTGAACAGAAGCACGGGCCGTTGCCTGCGGCCCGTGATCATTTTCTGGTCATGCCGTGATAGCGCCGGCGCTTTGCACGCCATGGGCGCAGACCCTGCCCTCAGATGATCCCTTCGGCCTGCAGCGCCTTCAGTTCTTCATCCGTCTTTCCGAGCAGCCCGCGATAGATCTCGTCGTTATGGGCGCCGATATCCTCGCCGGCGAAAGCGATCCGTCCCGGTGTGCCTTCGAGCCGGGGGACAACACCCGGCATTACCACTTCGCCGAGTTCGCGATCGGGCACACGGGCGATATTGTCCCGGGCGGCGAAATGCGGATCGCTGGCGATGTCCGATGCCGTATAGATCCCGCCGAAGGGGACGTTGGTCGGCACCATGATCTCTTCGAGTTCGGCGAAGGACTTGGAGCCGACCCATTGTGCGAGCATGGCCTCCATCTCGTCCGCACGCGCGTTGCGTTCACGGGCAGTCGCGTAGCGCGGATCTTTGGCCAGTTCCGGCTGCCCCATGGCGCTGGCAAGGCGCGCCCATACGCCGTCGCCACCGGCCGCGATCTGCACGTAGCGGCCGTCCTTGGTCTCGAACGTGCCGGCAGGGGTAAAGGTCGGATTACGGTTGCCGATCCGTTCGCGGTTCTCTCCGGTGCGTGCGAACAGGGTCATCATGTCCGCCGTGATACGGAACGGCGCCTCGTAGAGGCCGAGGTCGATGAGCTGGCCGCCGCCGCCGGGGTTGCGCGCATCGCGATTGTAGAGTGCGAACATGGTTGCCAACGCCGCGAAGGTGCCCGTGTTGTAGTCGGCTGTTGCGAAGGCCGGGCGGATGGGGAAACGGTCGGGAAAGCCGGTCGGGTACATGTAACCGGAAAAGCCCAGCGCGATCCGGTCGTACCCTGCGCGCTTGGAGTAAGGGCCTTTCTGGCCGTAGCCCGACACCCGCGTCATGATCAGGCGGGGATTGAGGGCATGGACTGTATCCCAGCCGAGGCCCCATTTCTCCAGTGTTCCCGGCGTGAAGTTCTCCACGAGAACATCGGCTTCCTTGATCAGTTCCTTCAGCACCGCCTGCCCTTCCGGCACGCGCAGGTTCAGCGTCACCGATTTCTTGTTCCGCCCCTCGACGAGCCAGTTTGGCGAGCGGGCCGCTTTGCCGTTCTCAGGCGTCCCGCGCAACGCATCGCCCCGGCCCGGCTGTTCGACCTTGATGATCTCGGCGCCGAAATCTCCGAGGAGAGTTGCCGCGAAAGGGCCCGCAATCAATGTGCCGATGTCGAGAACGCGGATGCCCTCGAGCGGTAGGGGAGTGGTCATGTCAAATCCCGTCGCTAGTGCTGCCTGCGCAGCCAGAAATCACTCAGATCCCAAGCCTAGCCAGCATTGCGAGGAAGGCAAAGCGGCTCTTTGGGATCGTGGTGACCTGGGGACGGCCTTCTTCCTCTGGCCAGAGCCGGATTGCCATGCCTAGTATAGGCGCTGAAGGGATCCAGCGCGCCAGCGCTTCGATTGGACCTGAGCCTTCGGCAACGAGGGCCGGATCACGAACTCAACTTCAACCAGGATGAGGACAAAACATGGCCATCGGCTCCGATATCGTCGCCAAGGCCCTCAAGCATGAGGGTGTCAGCGATTTCTTCTACATCATGGGCGGACCTATGCTCGCCGTCGAAAAAGCCTGTCTGAATGAGGGCTTGCGGGGCATCGACGTGCGCCATGAACAAGCCGCGGCCATGGCTGGCTTCGCCTATGCGCGCCTGCGCAACCAGATCGGCGTCTGCATGGCCGCCTCGGGCCCTGCCACCACCAACCTGGTGACCGGCGTGGCCCACGCCTGGGCGGACTGCACCCCGATCCTGGCGCTGGGCGGTGCGGCTCCGGTTTCGACCTGGCATCGCGGCGCTTTCCAGGACACCGATCAGCTCTCGATCTTCAAGCCGATCACGAAGTGGGCGGACCGCGCGCATCATGCGAGCCGCATCCCCGAACTGATCCACCTTGCCATTTCCCAGGCCATGACCGGCCGGACCGGCCCGGTCTATCTGGATCTTCCGGGCGACGTCCTCTACCAGGAGATCGACGAGAGCAAGGTCGAATATCCGGATCCGTTCGACTATTCGAAGCGCGCCCGACCGGCCATGAACGCCAATGACGTGAGCGCCATTGTCGAGATCATGTCCAAGGCCAAGCAGCCGGTTCTCATCACGGGCTCGGGCGTGCAGTGGTCGCAGGCCGATGCCGAGATGCTTGCCTTTGTCGAAGGTGCCGGGCTGCCGTTCTATGCCACGCCGCAAGGCCGCGGCGTCATTCCCGAAGATCATGCCTACTCGTATCCGGCCTCTCGTTCTGCGGCGTTCCGCGACGCCGACTGCATCATCGTGGTCGGAACGCGCATGAACTACGTGATCGGCAACGCCGCACCTCCCCGGTGGAACGCCAATGCGAAAGTCATCCGGATCGACATCGACCCGGGCGAGATCGCATCTGCGCCGCGTCATCTGGACGTGGGCGTCGTGGCCGATGCCAAGGTGGCGTTCCAGCAGCTCACCGCCGCCTTGAAGGGCAAGGTGTCGCCGGCCAACTACGAGGCATGGCGGGAGCGTCTGAGGGCCCGCAATGTTCAGAAGGCAGCCGAGGCCGAGCAGGCCTTGTCGACCAACCAGTCGCCGGTGCATCCGCTCAGGCTTTGCAAAGAGGTGCGCGACTTCATGGACCGCGACGCGATCCTGTGCGTCGATGGCCAGGAAACGCTGAACTATG
>JBKDZY010000707.1:0-5985 GCA_047971765.1 Hyphomicrobiaceae bacterium
GCTTCGCTGGGTCGCCGGCGGAGGCAAGGTCGTGAGCGCATCGGTGGGAGGCCGGCCGCAGGTGGTCATCTATACCGACGGCGCTTGTTCGGGAAATCCGGGGCCGGGAGGGTGGGGAGCCATCCTGGTGTCGGGGAAGCATCGGAAGGAACTGAATGGCGGGGAAGCGGCGACCACCAACAACCGGATGGAGCTGTTTGCCGCCATTACGGCACTGGAAGCCCTGAAGAAGCCCTCCGAAGTCGAACTTTGGACCGACAGCAACTACGTGAAGGACGGGATTACCAAATGGATCCACGGCTGGAAGCGCACCGGTTGGCGCACGGCCGACAAGAAGCCGGTGAAGAATGCCGAGCTGTGGCAGAGGCTCGATGAAGCAGCCCGTCGCCACAAGATCGACTGGCATTGGGTCAAGGGACACGCCGGTCACGCGGAAAACGAGCGTGCAGACGAACTGGCGCGGGAAGGCATGGCGCCATTCAAGGGCAATTAGAATAGGCGCGATGTGGCCGGACCAATGATGTCGCGATTGCTGCCGTCAAATTGAATTGCCCGCAAGAGAATACCCAGGCAGTCTCGGAAAATATCCGAACCGTTCGGCATCTCCCGTCAAACCCTCTTTTTGAATAAAGGCCGCCCGCCACGGTATGGCCGCCGCCCGGCGTGGGCGGTCGTCAAGGCCTGGCCGTCCGTGACGCGATGGGCGCAAAAGGGTTCAAGTGCGGTGGCCCCAATATCCGCAAGGGCTGGCATTGCCGATGGAGGCGGCGCATCGGACCCGTCGGGTTTCCAGGGCAGGGGCAGGAAATGGATGCGGCGGCGCAAGTGGAATGGCTGGAAATGGCGTTTATAGAAATATAACCATGATCCAACGTGCGATGAATACTAATGTGGTTGGCTGATCAAATTAACTGGTCTTTTAATCGAAGGGGGTAGTGTCGGTCTTGTCAAGGCCAACGGAAACAAGCCGCGGCCGCTCCGAAGCAAAAGGCACCGGAGCTAAAGAGTGAGAGTTAGGAGAGTAACAGTCATGAAGAACATGCTTGCCAAGTTTGCGAAGTGCGAGTCTGGTGCAACGGCCATCGAGTACGGCCTGATCGCGGCTCTCATCGGCGTTGCCATCATCACCGTCGTGACCAACGTCGGCAAGGAAATCAGCGCCACGTTCACCGACGTCGAGAACGGCCTGAAGATGCGCACCTAAGCGCAAAAGTTGGCGAGGTGTCGCCGAAGGCGACACCTACCGCTCGAACGGAACCGCCCGGCGCCGAAAGGTCCGGGCGGTTTTATTTTTATAATATTTTAATTCGTGGTTTATGAAGTAATAATGTCGGATGGGGAAGCGACCGGCGCAATAGGGCGCGCGCAAATGTGATGGATTGGGAATATTGAGGTGATGTGTATGGTAATTAAAATATCTACAGTATGCGAAAACATCAAAATTCATTTTTCAGGAGTTGCTATCCAGGGATGAACGTTAGGGGGGATGGATTGTCGGTGGAGGTTTTGTCATGGCGCGTTGTTAACTTCTGCGCGCTAGCGTGTCCCGTGTAGGCAGTCCATGGAAAGCCGGAAACCGGCGCGGACGCCGTAATTTGAGGAGTGTGGTCGTGCGTAAATATCTGAAGAGGATCGCCAAGGATCAATCCGGTGCGACAGCCATCGAATACGGGCTGATTGCGGCCTTCATCGGCATCGCGATTATTGCGGTCCTGAAGAATGTGGGCATCGAGCTCTCCACCATTTTCGTGGATGTCGAGGCCGGTCTGAAGATGCGCACCTAGCCTCCGACACGCGCATCGCGTCCGTGATGCGCAATTGACGGCTCAGGAAAGACTGCTGGCAGGTGCCACCCAAGGGGCATGGCGCCCGTTCTTGCGTCTCCGGGCCGGTGCGGGGATGAGACCGATGGGCTTGGAGGGTAACGTGAATTTAACCAGTTTACCCCATCCTTGATCGAATCCAGTCGCCTCGTCGGTATCAACAGTTGGATGCGTCATCGTGTTTGAGTTCGCACTGTTCCTGATGTTTCCCGCCGCAATGGCTTTTGCCGGTGCGATGGATTTGTTCACCATGACGATCCCGAACAGGATCACGATCGGACTGGTGATTGCGTTTGTTGTTGCCGCTATCGCTGCCCCCCTGGGTTGGGAAGCGTTGGCGAGCCACGTTGGTGCGGGCCTGCTGATGCTCGGTGTAGGCATCCTGATGTTCGCCCGTGGCTGGTTCGGTGGCGGTGACGCCAAGCTTCTCGCCGCAGCAGCCTTGTGGTTCGGTTTCGACGGCCTCCCCCAGTATCTGGTCCTCGTATCGATCGCGGGCGGCGCGCTCGTTCTCTTCCTCCTGACATATCGCCAGTTCACGCTGCCGCTCTGGTTGTGCCGGCAGGACTGGGCCTTGCGCCTGCACAAGCAGGCTGGCCCGGTACCATATGGTGTTGCATTGGCGGCGGCTGGCCTGTGGCTTTATCCGGTCACGCCGTGGTTCCAGAGCTTTGCCACATAGATTGTGGCCGTCAGGCAGCAGATTTAGCTCACTTTGGAGCTTTCCTTTCAATCCCGGGGCAGCGGTTAACTCCGCATTGACGTTTCTCCCGCACATTGGCGGGACATTACGTCATGCCATCCGGCAATTGAAAGGGTGATTTGCGCCATGAAGCGGGGACAGGTAATCGGCATCGCTATCGCGGGTGTTTGCGGGCTCGGCGCCTTCATGCTCGCCAAGAACATTGTCTCCAAGCCGCGCGTCGTGCAGGTCCAGCAGCATCGCGCTGCCACCGAGGTGCTGGTCGCGCGCTCGAATATCAGCCTTGGCCAGATAACAGTGGATTCGAACTTTCGCTGGCAGGCCTGGCCGGCCGACGGTGTCCCTCCCGGTGCGGTAACGCGCGAGAATGGCGTTGGTGGCAATATCCGCCAGTTCGTCGGCAGCATCGCCCGCGCCCCGATCCTCGCCGGTGAGCCCATCACCAAGGCCAAGCTGGTCAACGCCAAGGAGGGCGGCGTTCTTGCTGCCATCCTTCCGCCCGGTCGCCGCGCCGTTGCCGTGTCCATCCGGGAAGACTACCTGGCCGCCGGCAAGATGATCCTGCCGAACGACCATGTCGATGTGATCCTTATTCGCCGCCAGCGCTCCCGCGGTGGTCAGGAAGAAATCTCGAGCGAAACCCTGTTCCGCAATATCCGCGTGCTGGCGATCGGCCAGCGGATCGAGGTGAAGGAAGGTCAGAAGAACGCCGACGGCAACTCCGCGACCCTGGAGCTTTCGCCGCAGCAGGCCGAGGAACTCGTGCTCGCCCGCGCCAAGGGCGAGATCACCTTGTCGCTGCGTTCCATCGCCGACTTCAATGACAAGAATGCAGATCAATCGAAGAAAAGGGATGCCAAGGCGTCAGGCACCGTCAAGGTGCTCCGCTATGGCGTCAAGTCAAGTGCGTACGGCGTGAATTGAGTTCTGAGTGTATCGCTTTAGTGCCTGTAATGAGTTCTGTTGCGTTCCCTGCGTGCATCCGTCGTTCCGGTAGCTCGTCAGAAGGCCTGATGAAATGCGCAACTACTCGAAGAAAAATTATATTGCCGCTTTTGCTGGGCTCGTCGGGCTCTCGTTCGCGGCACCCCCAAGCATGGTCCATGCCGCGGACTATTCCAGCGGCATTCAGCCAGCCAATAATCGGATTGATTATGGCACCGAACATCATTCCGCTATTCGTATTAGCGAGCAGGATCACTACCCTGTCCATCGCGGTGTGAAACTCGGGCAAAACAAGTCGACACTGGTCGAAGTCTCCCGGGAGCTTCGCGATGTGATCGTCTCGAACCCCGAAATCGTTGATGCCGTTGTGCAGTCATCGAACCGGGTCTACCTGATCGGCAAGAAGACCGGCCAGGCAAATGCCTTCTTCTTCGATACCAACGGTCAGCAGATCGTGACCCTGGAAATCTCGGTGGAGCAGGACACGGGCGTGCTCGACGCGATATTCAAGCGGTTGTTGCCCGGCTCCAACATCAAGGTCGAGATGTTGAACGACACGGTGATCCTGTCGGGATCGGTACGCAACCCCTCGGACAGCAATCGCGCTGCCGATATCGCGAGCCGCTTTGTCGTCTCTCCCGCGCCTGAGGCCGATACACGTCAGCCCAGGAAGGTGGTGAACCTCCTCAAGGTCGAGGCCGAGGAGCAGGTGATGCTCAAGGTCACGGTCGCCGAGGTCGAGCGGTCCGTGCTCAAGCAGTTCGGCATCAACCTGAGCTCACAGTTCAACATGGGCAACATCACGACGGGTCTTCTGACCGCCAACGGCTTCCCATTGACGGGGAGCTCTCTAGGCAGCGCGATCCAGACTGGTGTTAACACCACCACCAGGCCCTTCGGCGCCGGGTGCGGCATCGCGGGCGACATGATCCCGAATACGCCGATGATTGGTGCATCAGGCGGTTTCGGCAGTTGGTCGACCGGCAATAATTGTATCGCGAACGGTCTGAAGGCACTTGAGCGCAATGGCCTGATCAAGACGCTTGCTGAACCGAATCTCACGGCCATCTCGGGCGAATCCGCCAAGTTCCTTGCGGGTGGCGAGTTTCCGGTGCCGGTTTCGAACAACAACGGCCAGGTCGGTATCACCTTCAAGGAGTTCGGTGTGTCCGTTGCCTTCACCCCGATCGTGATGTCCGAGGGGCGCATCAACCTGAAGATCGAGACCATCGTGTCCGAGTTGTCGAATGCTGGTTCGGTCCAGTTGAGCGGCTTTGGCATCCCGGGACTGAAGAAGCGCGAGGCCAAGTCGACAGTCGAGTTGCCATCCGGCGGCACGCTTGCCATGGCTGGCCTGCTTTCGGACGACACACGCAAGAACATCGACGGCCTGCCGGGTCTCAAGGAACTGCCGGTCCTCGGCACCCTCTTCCGCAGCCAGGATTTCATCAAGCGTGAATCGGAACTCGTCGTTCTTGTGACACCCTACATCGTAAGCCCGACATCGGCGAGAAAGTTGGCTCGTCCGACCGATGGCCTGGCTGTTGCGTCCGACCTGAAGTCCAACCTGCTCGGTCACATGAACCGGATCTACGGCAAGAATGTTCCGGCCAATACCGAGCGGAGTCTGAAGGATGGGCACATCGGTTTCATTGTGGATTGAGGCGAGAGCTCGGAGAAAGAAAATGCACATCCAAAAGTTCCGCCTGAATTCCAACCACCGGTACGTGAACATGATCCCGAAAATCCTGCTCGTATCCGTCTCGGCGCTGATCGTGGCGGCTTGTTCCAGGACACTCGAGTCGACGGAGCAGGTGGCTGGATGGTCCATCCTGGACGCAAGCCAGCGTCACCCGATCCTCGTCTCCGAGGAGCCCGCCAACCTGTCCCTGCGTGTGGCTCGGGGATCTCGCGGCCTCACTCCGCATCAGCGGGCAAGGCTGTCGGATTTTCTTGCTCGCTACCGGGGGGCGGATACCGGCAACGGCAAACTCTCGATCCGGGTGCCGTCCGGCTCGCCGAACGAGGTTGCATCGCTGCGCGCCGTCGAGGACGCCAAGGCTGTGATCAGGGACTTCAGCATAGATGACAGCCGCATCTCGGTTGCCGCCTATTATTCGGATCGTGACGCCCAGCCGCCCCTTCGTATCGCCTACACGCGGTTTATCGCGGAGGCACCTGAGTGCGGGAACTGGCCGACCAACCTTGCGGACGACAGCAGGAACCTGCCCTACCCGAACCTCGGATGCTCAACCCAGCGCAACATGGCGCTGCAGGTCTCCAACCCTGCCGATCTCCTCGGACCACGCACCATGACGCCGGCAATTTCCGAACGTCGTGACACGCAGTGGAACAAGTGGGTCGGTGGCGAGTCGACGGTCGCCAAGAAGGACCAGGATGAGCGGGCGAGCATCAAGGGCAGCAATTAATCTCCGGAGAGTATGATGATCAGACAGTCACAGAATACGGCCGAAGAGCTCGACAACATGCCATCGCTCGGCGAGGAGTTGCCCA
>JBKDZY010000708.1:0-6183 GCA_047971765.1 Hyphomicrobiaceae bacterium
TATCGCCGCCGTTGCGCGCAATGCCCGCATCGATGCCCGTGAGGGGCTCATCCAGCATGATCAGCTTCGGGTCATGGATGAGCGCACCAGCCAGGGCAACCTTCTGTTTCATCCCACGCGAAAAGCCCTCGCACCGCTCATGCATGTGCGGTGCAAGGTCGAGCACCTCGATCAGGTCACATGCCTGCTTCTGGGCAATCGTCGCATCGACACCCCAGAGGCCGGCCACGAATTCGAGATATTCAAGCGGCGTCAGCTTGTCGTAGAGCATGGGTTCGTCCGGCAGCCACGCCGTGATGCGTCGCGCCTCGATCGGATCGGCGAGCGCGTTGATACCGAAAACCGAGATCGCGCCACGGTCCGGTTTCAGCAACCCGGCAACCATCCTGAGCGTCGTGGTCTTGCCCGCGCCATTCGGCCCGAGCAGCGCATAGAATTCGCCGGGCTGAAGCGCCAGGTCGATTCCAGCAACCGCCACCTTGTCACCGAAAGACTTGGCAACTCCCTGAAGTTGCAAGCCCAACTCTTTACTGGACTGCCCACGTTGAAGCAATTCGGAAGGACGCTCGAAATCAGCCATGAACCCAGAACTCGCACTGTAAAGACACAGGAAAACAAGTCTAGGTCCTACAACGGACGGACTTGCCGCCCCGTTAAATTGAACAAGAAAAACCAATTATTCGTCGACACACGGGTCCGGCACGCGAGAGGCATTCCGCTGCCCCGGCCCGCACATTGGTCCAGGCTCACCCGATCAGTGTCCCCCTGCGGCACAGGCAGTGTACGCCACGCCCGCACAGGGCCAGGGCTTCAGCCCGGTGCGATCCGTGAGTGACAACAAGCTGAACCGTAATTGGCCTAGGGTCCCGAGGCAGCCGGACCGAAACCCATGAACATCATGTCAGGAGACGAACTGTTGTGGCGCGAAATCGCGGTCCGACCGGCCCACAGATGGGTCACCGGACTGCCTTTGAACGACAGCACCGGCTCTTCTCGCCATCCGGCCCCGCCAGGCTCGCGCACCGCAACGCGGGCAACGTCATTGTTGAACTCGGTCACGTACATGGAGCGCAAGGCCGCGAACGGCACATCCTTGATTGGCGCATCGAACGCGACATCCATTGTGGTCCGGTTCTGATCCACCGCCGACAGCGCAAGTGTCGCCGTCCCGCCCCGCAGGAACGACAGGGAAAACGTGCGTGTCCTGGGGTCGAATGCAATATCCTTGAGCCGCACCAGCGGCCGCCCATCTACCTCGACCGGTCCGATCAGGAAGGATGAACCGAAGGCCGTTGGCGCCTTGTCTTCCGGCGCCAGGGGCCGCGCCCGCCAATATCCGTCCTGCGGATACATCACCACCACTTCCTCGCCGCCCATCGGACGAATCATCCAGACCTGGATGAGGTGCAAACCCGTCTCGACCCGGTCGCCGATGCGAACCGTCGCCGTTGCCGGACGCCAGTACGTCGGCATGGTCCAGCCCACCACCCACAACGCCGGCTCCTCGTAGAGCGTCCGCCGGGTCGGCTCCTTGACATTGCTGACATGGACGGGATCTCCCGACATGTCGCAGGCCGTCCAGTCGGGTTCGAAACTGTCGCGCTGCAGGGTCCCGATATAGGCCGGATGCGCCGCCTCGATCCGGAAGCGCCGGACATCAGGAGACGAAAAGCTCAGAGAAACATTGTCCTTTTCGGCACACAGGACCGGTTCCGAGCCATTGACGACATCGACCGCCATCGGTGTTGATGGCCCGGCGCCCGCCGCCCCGGCCGCTGAAGCCAGCAGGAGTTGACCCAGGGCAGCAGCAAAGGTGAGACGGTGCATGGCGGCGTTCTCGCGTCTAGGGATGAAGTGGAAGACCAGGTTCACGTTCCAGGGGCCACATGACAGCCATCGGATTGCGCCAGCCTCAAGGCAGGTGAGGACGCACATACCCAGGCACTGGCCGCCCGGGCAGCGACTTCAATCGGGACGCACGGCGCTGGCAAAATAATTGACATCCGTGTCTGCGGACAAAGTCCAGGTGTCTCCCAGCGGATCGAAAACCAGGCCTTCGAACGTGACGTCCCGAAAGCCGGCATCCGTCATGTATCCTGCCATTTCGTCCGGCGTCACAAAACGGTCCCACCGGTGCGTCCCCACCGGCAGCCACCTCAGCACATATTCAGCGCCCACGATCGCCAGCGCCCATGCCTTCATGGTCCGGTTGAGGGTAGACGCGATCAGCAGCCCGCCCGGATGAACAAGCCCCGCCGCAAGCTTGATGAAGGCAGCCGGGTCCGGCACATGCTCCACCACTTCCAGGCACAGCACCACATCGAAACTGGCCGTCTCCTCAGCCAGCACCTCGGCCGTCACCGCCCTGTAGTCGATCTGGAGGTCCTGCGAACGCGCATGAGACTTGGCTGCCTCGATGTTGTCCTGCGCGGGATCAATGCTGGTCATCCGCGCCCCGAGCCGGGCCAGCGGCTCCGAGACGAGCCCGCCGCCGCAGCCGATATCCAGCACGGTAAGTCCTTGAAGCGGGCGTATTCCCTTGATGGACCGGTCGAAATGGGTGGTGATGGCATCCCGCAGGTAGCGCATCCGCGCCGGCGCCAGCTTGTGCAGCGGCGCGAATTTCCCGGCCGGGTCCCACCACTCGCCGGCGATGGCGGCGAACCGGTCCACCTCGGACTGGTCCAGGTTGGGTAAAGCCATTGTACTGCCATTCGAATATGTTGCCATGCGTGCCATTGGCAATGACAGGCCCCTCCCTGTCAAGCTGACATGTCGCGTTGCCGGCATACGCGGAACCCTGCCGCAGACGGCAGCCACAACCGCCGCCTGCGCCACTCCCGCGAAGACCCGGCTTGCCTCGATCCGCTTTTCCTGCGATCAATTGAGCATGCGACCCAAGTCCATTGATTACGCTGAAAATTCGCCAAACGCCCTAACCGGCCAGACATATTCGGATGAGTGAGCGGAGACGTCGCATGAGCAAGCCAAGGACCGCTTTCCAGTACAGCCGTCATGCTTCGGCAAAGGCCATCCACCAGTCCCTTGCCGGTCTCGTTCTGGCAATGGCCCGGATCCTGCTTGTACCTGCCCTCATGTTGCTCGCAGCAACCACGTCCGCACATGCCCGCCGCTGCTCCGCCGACACCGAGTGCTACGACTACGGCCGCGCCCAATCCATCTGCAACGGCAACACCCTCGTCATCAAGAAGGCAATCTGTGCCGGAAGCTGTCGCGTCGTCGAAGTCTCCCGTATGCCATGCCCCGGCCCCTGCGTCGGCGGCCGTTGCGTCGGAGGACCAACCCGGTCCGGCCCGCTGCCGCCTCCACTGGGCGGTGGACGGCCCGTCGGCGTCTGCGCCCGCCTGTGCAAATGCGACGGCAAGCGCCTGACCTATGGCCTGGGTTTCGCCGATCGCGAAAAGGACTGCCGCAGACGCCATGTCGATTGCGTTTATGGTTGCAGTTGCGATCCTGAGCCGCGCTGCCTGAAAAAGAACGAGAAGTAGATGAAGGCGCGCGAGAGATCCGGTTTGCCCCCGGTTTGGCCTCCCGGTTTGCCCATCGTGTCACGAAGCGTGCACGGCAGACATCCGGCATGCGACATCCGGGTTCCGGAATGAGCGCCCCTTCACCCGCATTCTTCGCCCCCGAAGTCGAACAACTGCCGCTGCCGCCCGGACACAGGTTCCCGGTCGAGAAATACCAGCAGTTGCGCCGCCAGGTCGAGGAACAGGGAATCCTGCCGAAAGACCGGATCTTCGCCTCGCCGTTCATCGCGCGGGCCGACCTGATCCGCGCACACAGCGAACACTACGTCGATGACGTGCTGGCCGGAACCTTGCCTGCTGACGTCATACGCCGCATCGGTCTGCCCTGGAGCCCGACCCTCGTCCGCCGTTCGCTTGCCGCGGTTGGCGGCACTCTGGCGGCGGCACGCAACGCGCTCGATACCGGGGTCTCCGGCCAACTCGCCGGCGGCACGCACCACGCCCATCGCGATTTCGGGTCCGGCTTCTGCGTCTTCAACGATCTCGCCGTCACCACCCTGACGCTCCGCGCCGAAGGTCTCGTCTCCCGCCTCGCCATCCTCGATCTCGACGTGCACCAGGGCGACGGCAACTCGGCCATTCTTGTCGGAACCCCCGGCGTGCTCGTGGTCAGCATCCAGGGCGAACGCAATTTCCCTTTTCGCAGGGTGGCATCCGATCTTGACGTCGAGCTGCCTGACGGTACCGGCGACACCGACTATCTCCGCGCCCTTGCCGACGTCCTGCCCGTCATCGAGGCGCACCGGCCCGATCTGGTGCTCTCTCTCTCCGGCGCCGATCCGCTCGCCGAAGACCGTCTTGGGCGGCTCTCTCTCACCCAGGCCGGCCTCTACGAGCGCGACCGCATCGTCTTCGAGATGTGCCGGCGGCGTGGCTTTCCGGTCACCATCGCCATTGGCGGCGGCTATGGCGTGCCGATCTCGACAACCGTCACCGGCTACGCCAACACCTTCCGCGCGGCACGCGACGTGTTCCGTTTCGCACCGTAGACGGCACGCGGGCTTTCCGCCAAATCGCTGCCCCGCCTGCACTGGTTCGGCCCACATGCAAGCAATTTGTCCGAACAATTGGACCATGCTAGCCTCACCAAGCTGGAGCGTTTCAAGTTTGGGCGAAAACGCTCAGGCCACGATTGCGGCCCGGCGTATGCGCCGCCCTCGCGGAGCGCCCGGCCGGAGGCCGATACGGCGCGCGAGCGCAAACAAGCCAGACCGATTCCGGTTGAACCGGAATTGGTCTAAAGGACACGCCAATTGCAGCAGGTGCACAGCAAAGCATGCCTCGGAACACGATTGCCGCGGGTGCGCCCGCATCCGCGCAACAGAAATCGTCCACGCCCCGCTATGCCGTCATCCGCGAACACCTACGCAAGGCGATCGAGGCGGGCCGCTATGAAATCGGCTCCACGCTTCCGACCGAGCACGAGCTGTGCCAGCAATTCCAGACGAGCCGCCATACCATCCGCGAGGCCCTGCGCGGGTTGATGGAACTGGGCCTCATCGAGCGCCGCCAGGGATCGGGAAGCATCGTCCTGTCGTCAGCGACATCGCCCGCCTTCGTCCATTCCATCAAGTCCCTCTCGGAACTCTGGAGCTACACGCGAGCAACCCGGATCATCGTCAAGACCCGCAGCGTCGTCACATTGAAACCGGTCGAAGCCAGGATCCTCGGCGCACCGGCTGCAAGCTCCTGGCTGAAGATCGGCGCGGAGCGCAGAACCACCAGCGACGGTGACATGGTCTGCTGGTTGACCCTGTTCGCGCACGTTCGCTTCTCCGATGTCCTCGCGGACCTGGGCCAGGGAACCGATCCCGTCTATGCGCTGATCGAGGCCAGAACCGGCGAAACGGTCGCCGAAGCCGTGCAGGAAATCTCCGCCTGCGCCATGCCGCGCGAGGCCGCTGGCCGCCTCAAGCGCAAGAAGGACGAACCCGCCCTGCGCGTCATCCGCCGCTATCTTGATGCCAACGCCAGCCCCATGCTGGTGGCCGTCAGCATCCATCCCGCCGAAACCTTCACGCACACGCTGCGCCTGAAGAGAGTCGATGAAGTGGGTTGACGCGGAGCGCCATGGGGACATATTTGTACGGACAAATTTGCATGAGGCGCGATTATGACCGATACAATCAAGGGCAGGACCATCGACCCCGATGATGAGCGCCAGTTGCTCGACACCATCGACAAGTGGATGGAGCGCGACGTCAAGCCGATCATCAAGAAGTACGACCACGAAGACCTCTGGCCGGCGGAAACCGTCGAGCAGATGCGGGAACTGGGGCTCTTCGGCGCCACGGTCTCGCAGGAATACGGCGGTCTCGGCCTTCCGGCGAGCACCTACGCCAAGATCGTCATGCGCATCGCCCGCGACTGGATGTCGATCACCGGCATTTTCAATTCACATCTGATGCTTGCGCTCGCCATCGAACGCTTCGGCACCAGGGGACAGAAACAACAGTGGCTGCCGAAGCTCGCATCCGGTGAAGTGCGCGGTGGCCTGGCCTTGACCGAGCCCGATGCCGGCACCGACCTCCAGGGCATCCGCATGACCGCAAAGGCCGATGGCAACGGCTATGTCATCAACGGCACCAAGACCTGGATCTCCAACGGTGTCGAGGGCAGTTGTTTTGCGCTC
>JBKDZY010000709.1:0-15592 GCA_047971765.1 Hyphomicrobiaceae bacterium
CGAACAGCGTCGTATCGGGACCGAGCAGGTCGGTCACCTCGTCACCGAGCACCGCCGCGACCTTCAGTCCGCTGAGGCCGAGTTCACGCGCCACCGCGATCACCACCTGCGCTGCTGCCCGGACGTTGGCAACACCCATGTTGGTCATGATGCGCGTGCCATTGGCCCGTGCGGCGCCAAGAACGCCACGCATGCGGTGGGCCAACTGCGGATTGTAGCCCCGTGTCGGGTCAAGCTTGCGGTCGCGATGTCCGAACGCCAGCGTGCGCTCGCCGATCGTCTCGAAGACCAGCCAGTCGAGCGTGCCTCGTTCTGCAAGGTCGATCGCCGGTCCCAGCCGGTCTGATGAGAAACCGGCGCCACACCCAAGTCGTATCACGTGTCACCTCCGGTAGGTGCTGTTGAAAATCTGCATATGCCTTATAGCGCTTCCGATTTGGCTGGAAACACCCAGGCCGCGCCTGCGGCCCGGACCATGATCCCCGCCTTTGCGGAGCGCCCGGGCTTTCGACCAATTCCGACTAGACCGGAATTGGGCTGGTGTCTCGACCGCGAAGTTCGTCAGTTCAAGCTGAAAATTCGTGCGAACTGCGCGGTCGATAAGGACACTAACGATATCATCGGGTTAGTGTGGCGTCATGTTCTGAAGTTCGCTTGCAACGTCCGTCGATATGATGGAGCGAACTTCAGAACCGCCACACGAGCCTAGCACGCCAATCCGGCGGCTGCACAGCATGGGAACCTCGCCGGTCTGCGGCGGGCCCGCTCGCGGACAGCCTGGCGGGGTCACTTCAAGTCGATGAGATAGCTGGCATTACCGTTGACATTGACATAGTCGTCGCCCCGAACCTGGCGCACGTTGCTGTTGACGCTGAGCCGCGCCAGTTTGCAGGACTTCGCGATGGTGGCCATCAGGGCATTGCACTCGGTGCCCGCGATTGTGTAGAGCACGCGCCGCGCCTTCTCCAGCGCCTCGGTCTGGGCGGCTGTGTCTTCTGATTTGAGCGGCAACCGCATCCCGTAGTTGATTGAAACGGTGATGCTGCCATCGCTGGCCGTGCGCGGGTCGCCGTTCGGTAGTCGCAGTGGGACTGGGTGGGGCGATTGTGCCAACGCCGGGAGCGTTCCGGCTGCCACGGCCGCGAATACAGCAACGAGAAGTGCGCGAAGCAGGGACATGAAGAAGGGCTCCTTGTTCTGGAGGGGTTATGTCGTGGAGGTGACTATGGTGCGATTGCGGCAAAGGCAGGAAGGGGACGCCGGGAATTTCATGGTGGCAGGCAGGGGCTGGGCAGCCACTCACGGCCTTGCCAGCGCCTTCTCGAGATAGACAACGCCTTTTTGGCCATTATCGGACCATCGCTCGCCGATTGGCTGGAAACCCAGCCTTTTGTGGAATCTCAGTGAACCCGGGTTGGCAGGCGCGAGATTGACCTCGCAGAGCAACGAGGTGTGCGTCGGCGCAAACAGCCGGAACGCGGCCTCATAGAGCCTGACGCCAATCCCGCATCCTCTCGCGTCGGCGGCCACGGCAATCCGGTCGCAGTAGGCAAACGCCGCTCGCCGCGTGCTGATCCAGCGATAGTTGAGACTCTGGTAGCTGCAGCCCTCGATCAGGCAGAGCATGAAGCCCGCGATCCGGTCTTCGGCTTCGGCAACCAGCGTCGCGGCGCTCATGTCCATGAGTGCCTTCAGCTCCGCAGGCGTCACCGCACCAACGCCTGGAGTGGCCGCAGCATTGATCTCATGCAGGAGAGGGAGGTCTCCCTCCTGCGCCTCGCGAACGGTCGAAGCCATGGCATGGACCCGGATTGGCAATCGTCTAGAGAGCTGGGAAACACACGGGCCGCGACTGCGGCCTGGCGTGCGTGCCGCCCACGGAAGGCCCGGCCATTGGCCGCAGCAGTCCGCGAGCGCAAACAAGCGGGAAAGGCTCCGGCGAAACCGGAACAGGCCTAGACCGGCCGGTCCCCCTTCTTGACCGTCAGGGCGGCCCTGTTGTCCGCGGCCGGCAGCATCTTGGCCGGGTCGCGGGTCACGACCACGTCCAGGATGGTTGGCGTCGAGGTGTTCTCGAGCCCCTCCTTGATGGCCGACTGGAGTTTCTCCGGGTCGGTGACGCGGATGCCATGGCACCCGAAGCCCTTGGCAATCTGCGCATAGTCCATTTCCACCAGATCTGAGGACTGATAGTTGCCCGGTCCGTAGACCGCGTGCTGCAGCGCCTTCACATAGCCCGATGCGGCATTGTTGAAGACGATGCCGACGAAGTTCGTTCCAAGCCGCCGGGCCGTCTCGAGCTCGCCAAGGCTCATGTTGAAGCCGCCGTCACCGCACATCGTCACCACGCGCCGCTTCGGCCCCGCCGCAAGCTGCGCGCCGATGCCGCCCGGCACGCCGTAGCCGATGCTGGCGAACCCACGGTCCGGCAGGAAGTGGCGCCCGGCCTTCTTGGTGTCGAACATCAGCCCGCCCCAGTGCCCGGCAAAGCCGCCATCGGCCACCAGAATGCCGTCCGCGGGCAGCAGCTTGGTCAACTCGTTCATCAGGCGGCCAACGTTGATCGGGCTTTCCTTGGATTCGAGCCGGTCTGCCGCCGCTTCCCGCCACGCCGCCATGCGCTTGGGTACTTCTGCGACGTAGTCGGCCCGCATCTGCGCCGCCGCCTTGCCATTGCCGAGTGCCGCCGCCAGGTCTTCCAGCGTCAGCTTCGCATCGCCTGCCAGCGCCACGTCGGTGCGAGTCGTGCGCCCGATCTCCGATGGGTCGATCTCCACATGGATGATGGGTTTCCCAGGCGGAATGAGCGCAAACCGCTTGGTCGCGATCTCGCCGAGCTTGCAGCCCACCACGATCAGGCAGTCCGAGAGCCCGATCAGCTCGTTGGCGATCCGGTCGTAGCGGCCGAAGAGACCTGCCGAATGCGAGTGGTTGCAGGCAATCGCGCCCTTGCCGCTCATGGTGTGGGCAACCGGAACACCATAGCTCTCGGCAAATTTCGTCAGCACGTCCCAGGCTTCCGAAATGTGGATGCCGCCGCCCGCAAGAATAAGTGGCCGCTTGGCCTTGGCGATCACGGCCGCAGCCTTCTCGACCGACGTGCCATCAGGCCGCGTGCGCCGCGCCTGTGCCTTCAGTGTTTCCGGATCCACCCAGAAATCGGCGGCATCGAAATCATGTTCGGAGTGGGCGATGTCTTCCGGCACGTCGAGCAGCACGGGGCCGGGCCGTCCGGTGGTGGCCACGGTGAACGCGCGCCGCACATGCTCCGGCAGCCGCTTGATCACCTCCACGCGGATGACCTCCTTGACGGCCGGCTTCAGGATCTCGAGCTGGCGGGCTTCCTGCGTCATGTTCTTCCAGGCGTGCTCGCGGTTGGCATCGCCTGTGATCGCAATCATGGGAATGCCTGCATTCAGGCTTTCAATCAGCCCGGTCGTCAGGTTGGTCGCGCCGGGCCCCAGCGTGCCGTCGGCCACCGCCGGCCGGTTCATGACCTTGCCCCAGGCATCCGCGGCAAAAGCACCGCAGCGCTCGTCATTGATCAGGTGGTGCTTGAGGTTCAGTGCCCGGCACGCCTCGTAGAACGGCAACAGCTGGAAGCCGCCCATGCCGAAAATCGGTCCGCAACCAGTCAGTTTCAGCATCTCGGCTAGCGCCATGCCGCCGGTCATGCGGCGGACGGACTTCGGTGTCGGCTGGGTCATGGGTTGGCTCTCTTCTGAAGGCGAACGGAAACTGGCCCCAAGCATAACCGCATCGGCTTGCCGGGCGCCACTGGCGGGCCGGTGAGGGACAAATGGCCCTACCTTGTCTCCGGCGGCGGAGACGGGTTTTCCGCGTTGCCGGCGGTCGCGCCCGCATCCACCGGATGGATGACGCCGGTCACCCAGCGCGCCATGTCGGACACGAGGTAGAGTACGCCGTTGCCCACGTCCCAGCCGGTGCCTTCCGTCTGCAGCAGCGACCGCTTGCGCCGTGCCTCGCGCAGGTCCTCGCTCATGCCGTTGCCGCGCGCGTAGACCATCGGCGTATAGACCATGCCCGGCGCGATGCAGTTGACGCGGATGCCCTCGCGCCCGTGATGGGCGGCCATGGCCCGTGTCATGTTGACGACGGCTCCCTTGGAGGTCGGATACATCAAGCCGGTATGCCCACCCTTGAGGCCGGCCACCGAGGCGATGTTGACGATCGCTCCCGCCTTCAGCTTGCGCATCTGTGGAATGGCATGGCGCGCCATCAGCATCATGGAGGTGACGTTGATCTTCAGGTCGCGGTCCCAGTCCTCGATGTTGAGATCGACCGCGTTGCCGCCCGATCCGCCGACGCCGACATTGTTGACGAGAATATCGAGCCGGCCCCAGGTCGAGACCGTTTTCGCCACTGCTGCCGCGCACGAACTGTCGCTGGTGACGTCGCACTCGACCACCATCGACGTACCGCCGTCCTTGTCGATCATGGTCTTGGTGGCCTCGGCATTTTTCACGACGGCGTCGATCAGCGCGACCTTGACGCCTTCGCGCGCCATCAGGATGGCCGCCGCCCGGCCATTGCCGATGCCATCGGCGCGCGAACCGGCGCCTGTCACGATGGCGACTTTGTCCTTCAATCCCATATCAGGCATGAACGCTTCCTCTCCCTGGAATGTACAGTTGGTTGATCCGGCGGCAGCGGCGTTCTCAGCCCTTGGCCGCGAGCCGGGCCTTGAGCATGGCTTCCGCGAATGCCCTGGTGGACTGCCCGACCATGCCGCCGTGCCGCCTCGCCGTCTCGTTGACGATCGACACATAGCCGTCGTCCCAGGTCGAACGGCCATCGCCGATGCGAGCCGAGAACGCCGAGACGCATGCCCCGGCAATCCCGCGCGCATCCAGCGCAGGCAGCCTGGTCACCCCGGCATCGTCCATGCCCCGGTCGGCGTCGTTGCAGACGCAGGCAAAGGCCGGATACTTGATCGCCATTTCAGGCCGCCCGCCGAGGGCGCCGCCATGCGAGGCTGAAATGACGATATGGCCGTCATCCTCGGGTTTGATGAGACTCATCGAGTCGATCACGATCACCTTGGTGCCGCCGCGGCTGGCTTCGGCCACCTCGAACCGCGCCTCTGCCAGCGGCGCCGGGGCGGGCGAGGCAGTGGGAGAGGCGGCCATCATCAGGTCCAACGCCTCGCGGCAGGTTTGGCCGACCTTGACACCGGCGGCAGCGGCCGGGCCATTGACCGTCGAGATCACACCCCGCGCGATCCCATCGGCACCATCACCGATGCGCGCCGACCGATGCGAGATGGCCGCCGCCGCGACGCCCAGCCCTTCGAGCAGTTCAAGTCCGGCAACCCCGGCGCGCTCGCGCCCGAACCCCGCATCGTTGAGAATGACCGAGGCCAGCCCCTTGTAGGCGGCATAATAGGCGGCATAGATGCCGCCATGCGAGCCGCAATAGCCGACGCCGCCACGATGCTGGTCCTGGAGGTGCGTCACGCTGTCGAGCACCAGCGGAGCTTTTGCGGCTGCGGTCATGTGAGGTCTCCCGTGAGCGAGGGTCGAATGTGACGTGGACGCCATCTTGACCAGTTAGCGCACGCGGGGTCAGGCTTAGCAAGTCACAGTGGAACGAGGTCCGTCCATGTCCGTCTATGAACACCATGTCGTGGGCTTCGGTCCGGGTCGCCTGGCAGACGTCGGTAGTGCCATCGCTGAGGCTGGCCGCACGGCGGTCGAGGCCAGAGGCGGGCACCTGTTCGGTGTCTGGAAGCCGCTGATCGGCATCAGTTTCAACCACATTATTGCGCTGACAGAATGGCCGGACGAGGCGGCGGCCAAGGCCCATGCCCACACGGCCATGTCCGCCGTGCGCGACGTGGAGACACGGCAGCATGACCTCTGGTTGCCGACATTGCGGCCGAAGCCGGGCGCCGTTGCGCGCAATGAGCCGGGCTTCCTCACCCATCGCTGGTATGACATCCGGGAGGAGGACTTCGAGACCTTCCTCGAACTGTCGTCCGCGACCTGGGGCAATTGGGAGGGTGTGCACGACGGTGGTGTGCAGGGTCTGTGGCGCCAGCAGGCCCCGCCAGCGCCGGGCCAGATCCGTATGCGCCTCATGGCGTGGTATCGCGACATGAGCACCTGGGAGAATTCGCGCCACTGGAAAGGCACGAAGGGCGCGGAGACGGCCAACAGCAACCTGACCAGCCGCTACAATCTCACCCTCGATAGCGCAGTCTCGATCCTGCAGCCGGTTACCTGAACCCCAGCCACGCCGCCACGGCCCAGGGCCATCGTGCCTCGAGCAGGAGCGCCGCGATCGCGGTCAGCACTGCAAGGTGGCATACGGCAAGCGTCAACGCGATCCGCATCACGCGCGCCTCGTCACCCGGTTGCCGGCTGCCCAGTGTCGCGATCAGGATGGACCCGACCGGCAACGCCGCCATGGCCGCGTGACCGGCGGAACTGTTCTGCAGCGCGGCATAGATGGCCGGCAACGCCGCCTTGACGTTGGGCTCGGCCAGTCCGTTGGCGACCGACGCCGCGATGCTGACGGCATTCTCCATGAACAGCGCGTTGCCGGTAACGCCCGAGCCGGTCACGAAGCCGCCGAGGGCACCGAGCGCCACCACGGCGGCTATCGACGTAGCGGTGCCGGCAAACTTGAAGCCCTCGGCAAGTGCGGCCATCGCACCGCATTCCGCCAGCAGCCGGGCAGCGAACAGAAACAGGGCGATCGCCGCGATGGGCTGCCAGGCCCGGGCCTTGATCCGTTGCGCCAGCGCGCGGTTGAGATGGCGTCGCTCGGAAATCAGCGTCGCCGCCAGCAGCGCGACGCCCGGCGACGTGAGGATGGCGAACGTCACGCGCGATGTCGCGAGAACAGGCGCAATGCCGATTTCCGCCAGCGGCTTGATCGCGAGTTTCTGCACCAGCACCGCTGCCAGCAGCACACCATAGGGCACGAGACCCGGTGAGAGCAGCGCCGGTCCGAGCCCATCCCGCGAGCGGGCGAGCACGATCATCGTGGCGATGACGGCAAGACCGCCGGCCACGCCCGCCACCTCGATGCCGATGAACCGGGACGCCGACGCGATCGCCGCAACGAGAACAATGGCTGCGGCCAGCGCGATGAGCAGGTCCACTGCCGTTCTCTGCGGGACGAACACGAGGCACCAGAACGGCAGGCAGAACGCCACCGGTCCGCTGAAGACGGAGATATAGGACTGCAGTGTGTCGAGTGGAACTCCTGAGAGCTGCGCACCCACATGGGCGGAGATGGCGAGGGCGCCCCAGGGCATCAGGCACATGCCGACCAGACCGACAGCGATGGCGACGCGCCGCTCGAACAGGCCGAGCAGCAGTGGCATGGTCACCAGCAGCGACACACCCATGCCGGTCAGGCTCTCGATCAGGACTCCGATTCCGACGGCAACTAGAATGGCCGTCTGCGCCGGCGGCAGGCCGACCGCGGTGACCACTGCGCCGATCGCTTCCGGTGATTTCCGCCCGCGCGTGGCCTCGACGAACACGATGCCGGGCACCACCATCGCCGCGACGAGTGCCGTTAGCACACCGGCATCGGCCAATGCAGCGAAACCCTGCGTAATGGAGAAGGGAGAGAATGCCGAGAGCGCCCAGAGTGCCAGGGCCGATGCCGCCGTCGCCATCGCGGCCGTCAGGCCGCTGGTCCTGAAGCCGAGCACGGCCACCAGCATCACCCCCGAGGGCAGCAGAGAGAGAAGCGCTTTCACCGGGAGCTCTTGTCTGGTTCCTGACCGGGCTGAAAATCTGGACCCATCATAGGCGAAGCGCAGGCGGGCTGCATAGTGGATCGGCTGCGCCGCCACTCCGCAGGCCATTTCGGCCAGCCATTATCGGTTGATGTCGAGGTCACCGTGCGGCATGAACGAGAGCGTTTTCGTTTCAGGCAGAAGCGCTCAGGCCGCAAGCGCCGCCCTCGCGGAGCGCGAACAAGCTGGACCAATGACAACAAGCAGGGAGCAGTCAATGCCGCGCCACACCGTCGATATCGACACGGGCTTTCACAAGGAGTTGCCCTACGCATCCGCCGTCAGGGTTTCGGGCGAGCTCCTGTTCACGGCAGGCATGACCGCCCGCGATGATGAGGGCAGGCTCGTGGCGCCGGGCGATATGGCGGGCCAGTTCAGGCAGATCTTCCATCGCCTGCAGCAGATCTGCGATGCGGCCGGCACCGACTTTTCCCATATGGTCAAGATCACGATCTTCGTGACCGACATCAACCGCGCCTACGCTGACCCGAGCCAGTGGCGCCAGTATTTTGTCGGACGGCCGGCGTCGACACTGGTTGGCGTGGCCGAACTCAAGAGCCCTGAAGTCCTGGTCGAGATCGAGGCCGTCTTCGAGATTCCGCCGAGGTGAGGTCGCGGCCGTTCCGGGGCTGGCGGCCGGTCCACCGATATATCGGAAACGCCTGGCGCGCCTACTCGGCAGCGGTCGCCGTCGTCACCTTTCGCCTCACGCCGCAGCGCTCGAGAATATCATCGACCAGCACATCCAGCGTATCCATGACGGGCGCGCCAAGGCCGTCACATCCGCCAAGAACCGATAGCTCCGTGCAGGCAATGACGAGCAGTCCGGCGCCGTTCGCCACAAGGTGCCGCACCGCCGCGCGGTAGGCCTGCCTGTTTGCCTCGGTGACGGTGCCGGCCTTCACCGCCTTGATGATAGCCAGGACATGCGCGTCATCGTCGCCTGCGGGCCACAGGACGTCGACGCCTGCCTCCCGGCAGCGCTGTTCGAACAGGCCTGTCAGCCGCACGGCCGGCGAAGCCAGCATGCCAATGCGCGGAGCGTCGCCAAGGTCACGCCGGATGCGCGCAACCGACAGCCCGATCATGTCCGCGACGGGAACCTGGACAGCCTCGCGAATGGCGCCGAGGTAGTAGTGGGCGGTATTGCAGGGGATGACGAGGAAATCGGCGCCGGCCGTCTCAAGGCCCCGCGCCATGCCTTGCAGAACCGGCGTCGGGTCCTCGCCCGTCCCTTCGATCAGCGCCTTGATGCGTGACGGCACCTTCGCGTTGTTGTCGACGATCATGCGGATGTGATCGGCATCATCCTGGGCAGGCGTCGCCGCCAGGACACGCCGCATCAGGTCGATGGTGGCCTCCGGCCCCATGCCGCCAATCACGCCGACGGTGGGCTGATGTGCTGGTGTGCGCAACGGTCGTCTCCGCCTACCCGTGTCAGCCGGTGTATCCCGGCAGGCCGAACACGCCCGGATAACCGAACAAGCCCACCGCGCCGCCCGTGTGCAGGAACACCACGTTGTCGTCAGGCTTGAAGTGGCCCTTCTTCACCAGATCGATGAAGCCGGCCATGCCCTTGCCGGAATAGACCGGATCGAGGAGGATCCCTTCCAGGCGCGCCACCAGCTTCAGCGCCTCGACCATGCCTTCGGTCGGCAAGCCGTAGCCTTGTCCCACGTAGTCGCAATTGGCCACCACCTGCTCGCGCTTGACCGCGCCGGGCACGCCGACATGGGCGCAGGTTTTCTCTGCCAGCGCGAACACATTGGCTTCCTGCTTGTCCTTGGGCGCACGCACGCCAATGCCAAGCACCGGGATCTGGCTGTTCAGCATCGCAAGCCCGGCGACCAGCCCCGCCTGCGTGCCAGAGCTGCCGGTCGCGTGCACCACATGGTCGATCCTGAGACCCATGTCCGTGGCCTGGGCGAGCAGTTCGAGCGCGGCGTTGACGTAGCCGAGCGCACCCACCGGATTGGACCCGCCACCGGGAATGACATAGGGCCGCTTGCCCTTCTTGCGCAGATCCTCGGCCAGCAGGTCCATTTCCTTCTGCATGTCGGCGCCGCCGGGCCGCTTCGAGATGGAGGCCCCGTGCAGTTGATCCAGCAGAACGTTGCCGTTGAGCGTATAGGCCTCGTCGGCAAAGCCCGTGCGGTCTTCGAGCAGGATGTGGCACGGCAGGCCGAGCTTGGCCGAGATGGCGGCCGTCTGGCGGGCATGATTGGACTGCGTCGCGCCCTGCGTGATGATCGTGTCGGCCTTCTGCGCAAGCGCATCCGCCATCAGGAATTCGAGTTTCCGGGTCTTGTTGCCGCCGGTCGAGAGGCCGGTGCAGTCGTCCCGCTTCATCCAGATCTTCGGGCCGCCCAGGTGCTTCGTCAGGTTCTCCATCGGCTCGAGCGGCGTCGGGAAGTGCCCACAACGGATACGGGGGAACTTGGAGAGATTCATGGATCGACCTCTGGCGGCTGCGGTATGCGGATTGACCTGGACAAGGATTTTGCGCACCCCGGGGCAGGGGTCAAGGGTGCTGTGGCCCGGGAGCTGTTACGGAGCCCCCCGGTCCGCTGTCTCCCGGCGTGTGAGCCGGGCGGCATAGAAGCCATCCATTCCGAAGAGCTCGGGCGCCGCCCCACTGGCAACGGCAACCTGGTGCGAGGGCAGCGTGCGCATGTCGCCGTCCCCGGTAATCCACTGCTCGGCAAGGTCGCCGCCAAGTTCAGAGGCACGGAGCGGAACGCGCTCGAAATCCACATTGGTCGCCAGGAATGCCGCAATCACGTCCGGGCCTTCCGCCCGTTCCAGCGAGCAGACGCAATAGACGAGCTGCCCGCCCGGCTTTACCAGCAGGGCCGCCCGCGCCAGCAGGCGCTTTTGCAACTTTGCCAGGCGCGAAATGTCAGCGCCGCTCTTGAGATGCAGCAGGTCGGGGTGACGCCGGATCGTGCCGCTGGCCGAGCAGGGCGCATCGAGCAGCACGGCATCGAAGGTCCGCCCGGGAGACCACGCGCCGATATCGGCCGTCACCACCGTGACACGATCATCGAGTTTCAACCGCGCCAGATTGGCTGTGAGACGCTCGAGCCGCTTTGGCGAGGCATCGACAGCCGTGACGTGCGCACCGCGCGCCGCCAACGCGGCTGTCTTGCCGCCAGGTGCGGCGCAAAGATCTGCAATGTCGAGGGTCGAAACATTGCCAAGCAGTTTGCACGGCAGGGCTGCCGCTGCGTCCTGCACCCACCAGGCGCCATCCGCAAACCCCGCGATTTCCTCGACGCGCGGATGCTCGGCAAGTCGCAGGGATCCGGTTGCAAGCAGGCGTCCCCCCGTTGCCTCTATCCACTGCGCGCTGTCCGACGGATCTTTCAGGGTGAGATCGAGGGCCGCTTCGGTCAGGCTCGCCTCGGCCATGGCGCGCGCCGTCGGCTCCCCATAGTCGGCAATCCAGCGGTCGAGCAGCCAAGGCGGCATGTCGGCCGTGACCGCATCCTGGGCAGCGAGCAGCTCGGCACCGCGTTCCGACACGCGCCTGAGTACGGCATTGACCAGCTTGCCATAGCGGTGGGCACCGGGTTCGTGCCGGCACTGCTCCACGGCGAGATTGATGGCGGCATGGACCGGCGTATTCAGCAGCAGGATCTGAGCCGCACCCGCCAGCAGCACGCTCTTGGCTGATGACGCCTTGTCCGGCAGCGGCGTCTGGATGAACTGCGCAAGCACCGTCTCCAGTGACCCTCGCCTGCGCAGAACCGCCGCCGCGATGGCGTGGGCAAAGCCCCGGTCCCGTCCATCCATCCCCGCAAACACCGGCACCTGCTCGGCCGCGGTCAGCGCATCGTCGAATGATCGTTTTGCCCACAGCACGGAATGGATCAGGTACACGGCAAGCCGCCGCGCGCCGAGGCCCGACGTGACATGAACCTGTGCCGGGTGGCCTGCGCGCTTGTCGCCTCCATCGGCCGGGCGGGATGGGCCGCGCCTGGGTGCAGCCCCGGGCTTGCGTCCTTTGGTCTGCGGTTTGCCGTTGCGGCGCTGCTTTACGGCAGAAGCTCGTCCGCGCGGTGCGCCTGTCGTGCGCTTATCGGTTGTCACGTCTGTCTCAGCCCCATGGTCCGCGCGGCCGGCTCCATGGTCCGGGCGGCGGGGTGTCCGTTCCGAAACCGCCTCCCGTATGCTGGCCGTATCCCGAAGCGGCGCCGCCTGGCGCATCGGTCACGAGCGTCCCGGCATTCGCCATCTCCTGTGCGAGCTTTTGCAACTCCTGGATCCGGTTGGCCGTGCTGGGATGTGTCTGGAACAGGTTGTCGAAACCGCGTCCGGTCAACGGATTGATGATGAAGAGGGGCGCCGTCGCCGGCACCTGCTCGGCTTGCACGTTGACGGATCCGCCACGCACCATGTGTTCGATACGGGCGAGGGCGGATGCCAGCCACATTGGATTTCCGCAGATCATGCCGCCCAGCCGGTCCGCCTGGTACTCCCGCGACCGGCTGATCGCCATCTGCACCAGCATGGCCGCGAACGGGGCAATGATCATCAGCGCCAGCGACGTCAGCCAGTTGCCGCGATTGTCACGGCTGCCGCCAAAAAACATCGAGAACTGCAGCCAGTTCGCGAGCATGGAAATCGCGCCCGCGATGGTGGCGGCCACGGTCATCGTCAGCGTATCCCGGTTGTGCACATGCGCCAGTTCGTGGGCCATCACGCCCGAGATTTCCTCCGGTGACAGCGCATCGAGAAGCCCGGTGGAGGCACACACGGCCGCGTTGGCGGGATTGCGTCCCGTTGCGAAGGCATTGGGCTGCGGGTTGTCCATGATGAACACTTTCGGCATTGGCAGTCCGGCCTTGGCGGCCAGTTCCTGGACGATGCCATGGAAACCTGGCGCATCGGCCGGACCGACTTCCCGGGCGCGGTAGACCGTCAGCACCACCTTGTCGGACCGCCACAGCGCCATGAGATTCATGCCGAGCGCGATGACGAAGGCGATCACCATGCCCTGCTTGCCACCGACGATGGAGCCCATCGCAACAAAAATGACGGTCAGCAGGCCGAGCAGAAGCGCGGTTCTCGCAAAGTTCGTAGGCATGGACCTCGGAGCCTTTCCACTGCAGCACGGAGGGCGCGCCGCCACGGCGACCTTATGATATATGGGACGCCCAGTCGCAATCTTCACGAGCGAAATGGACCGAGAGATGAGCCAGGAAGGAAAACCGCTGCCAGCCTCCGCCGAGGCCGATGTCCCGTCTCCCCGGCGTGAACTGACACCCGAGGCCGAGCGCGCGCTTGCCGAGGCAGCCGCCCGCCGCCGTGAGCGCGAGCAGACGGCCAAAGCCCCCAAAAAGGAGCTTGGCGGCCGCGAAGGCCCCGATCCGGTCCGCTATGGGGATTGGGAAAACGGCGGCATAGCCTCTGATTTCTGATGATCCGGATTGTGCCGATCTGGGCCACCGTACCGTTTCGGCACACCGGCACGGATGCCCCATTTCGGGACGCTCCAGGCCGTGCCATCTGCCCCGACGCACGTTAGGGTGAGGATATGGCTCCGATGACCCATTCTGGGGCGTGATCCCGGCGGAAATGCACGGCCGTTAGGGGACCATTAAGGCTGGTGGAATCGAACCGGCACAACCGCAACCGGCACTCCTTTTGCACACCCTGCCCAGACTTCCTAATGGATGCAGGATTTGGTGTGATGGTGTCAGAAAATAAAAAGTCCGCCCGCGACCTCTTGGCGAGTTTCCGGGATAATACGCAAGGAACAGTCGCGATCATTTTCGGGCTGTGCATTTTCGTGCTGTTCCTGGCAGTGGGATTGGCCATCGACACCGGCCGGGTGATGCACGCCAAGAGCACGTTGGCTGATGCGGCCGACGCCGCTGCCCTGGCGGCAGCCAAGGAGCTGAAGCAGAGCAACTTGACCGATCAGGAGGTGCGAGACCTCGCGCTCAAGTATTTCGAGGCCAACATCACGGGCCATGGCGGCAACTATGCCGAGGTTCAGAGCTTCCAGGTCCAGATCGACAGGAACCAGAACTCTGTCCGCCTGGATATCGCCAGCACGGTGCCGACCGTGTTCGGCCCGCTCGCCGGGATCAACACCATCGACGTGCCCAATACCTCCGTTGCCATTTTCGACAGCAAGGACATCGAAGTCGGCCTCCAGCTCGATATCACCGGCTCCATGTGCTACCCGTGCTCGAAGATCGATGCCTTGAAGGACGCCGTGGCGGGCGCCGGTGGTCTGCTCGATATCCTCATGCCAGACAGTGGCACGACCAATCACGTGCGGGTCGGGCTTGCCCCGTTTGCCGCTGGCGTCAACGCCGGGCGCTACGCAGGCGCAGTCAGCGATTTCCGCGTCGGCAGCGACAACTGTGTCTACGAGCGTCGCGACGAGGCCCTGCAGGCGACTGACGAGGCACCGATCGGCTCAAACGCGTCGTTCAAGGTCCGCGCCGATCTGCCAGGCGCATATGCCTGCCCGAGCAGTGCCGAGGTTGTGGGTTTGACCAACGACAAGAGTATGCTGCGCAGCGAGATCGACAGCTGGCGCACGGGTGGATCGACGGCCGGCCATCTCGGCGCAGCCTGGGCCTGGGGCCTGGTGTCTCCGAAGTGGGCCAGCATCTGGGGGGGCACGCCGCCTGCGGCCTATCACGATGGCCGCACCTACAAGTACGTAATCCTGATGACGGACGGCACCTACAACACGGTCGGCGGCAGGCAGTCTCCGAGCAACGTGCCGAAGTCGAAGAAATTCGCGCAGGACACCTGCACGGCCATGAAGGCAGACGGCGTCATTGTCTACACCATCGGCTTCCAGGTTCCCAATGGCGACAAGCCGGGCCTCAGGAACTGCGCCTCCAGTTCATCGAAATTCTACGATGCAGCGGATGGCGAGACACTGAAGGCTGCGTTCCGCGCCATCGCCGAGGAGATCAACTCGCTCCGTCTGTCGAGCTGATCCGGCAACCAGGCTTCCGGCCCGCCCCCCTCCAGGGCCGGATCTATCAAGGGTGCGCCTCTCCCCTCCAGGCGCGCCCTTGATGCATTCCGGGGAGGGCATGAGCCTCCCGGAGACCGCCAGTGCTGGTCTCGGCTGGCAATCGTGCACGCGCGATGGCGCTTCCAATTGAGGTGGAAACGCTCAGGCCGCGCTTTCGATCTGGCTGATGGCCTTGTCCACCTCGTCGGAGGTGAGCACCCAGTCATTATCGAGGTTCGCCACCACCAGCCGCATGAAACGATCGGAAAGACCAATCGAGCGCGTCTTGTCGCCGAGGTGATCGAAGAGGATCGCGAGCGCCAGTTGCTGCGGGCTTTCCCCCTCGTAGGTCCATTCGAACCCCCAGCTGGTGAACTTGGCAACGTCGTAGTGCTCGCCGAGCGGCTGACCGTCCACCGTCACGACCAGTCCGTCGAATCCCCGCTTGCCTTCGTAAGTCTTCATCCGATCGCTCCACTTGCACCAGAAGTGTTCGGCTTGTTGTTGTTGTCTGATATATCACCAGGCTGTATTCTGCAATCGGCAGTGGGCAGTGATGATGCTTCCACACCGCAAGGCCGGTACGGCCCGTGATCGCGCCCCAGTGATCGCGAGCGGTCCATCTCCCAGCCGGTTTCCGCGTCGAGCGGAATTCGGCTCCGGCCGCGACGGCGGCCCGGCGCGTGCGCCGCCCCCGCGGAGGGCTAGGCCGTAAGGCCGGTACGGCCCGTGAGCGAGAATTGCCATACCCAACTAGTGATTATCGCGCGGAATACCTTTGGTCTTGGCGATCCGCTGATATTTGACGGCTGGTTTCAGCACCATTC
>JBKDZY010000710.1:0-1961 GCA_047971765.1 Hyphomicrobiaceae bacterium
GGCGGCCGGAGAGCCGGACGTCCTGATCTACAATGCGGGCTATCTCGAAGGCCGCGACCTGCCGGCTGACAAGGAACTGCTGGAGTTCATTCCGACCGACATGTTCGACACGGCGATGCACGTTGCAGCCCGCGGCCCGTTCCTGATCGCCAAGGAAGTGCTGCCTGCCATGCGCAAGCGCGGCTCCGGCTCGTTCTTCTTCACGAACAACTCGAAATCACTCAGGGGCGTGAAGCGAAAGACTGGTGAATCCGTCTATTTCCCGCGTGTCATGATGCGTACACTCGCCCAGGTGCTGACGGAGGAATACTCGGAACACGGGGTGCACATTGCCAATGTCGTCATCGACGGGCTTATCGACTCGCCGGGCACACGGGCGCTGGCCAAGGCCAAGCAGAACCCGACCATCATCATGAATCCGATCAAGATCGCCGACGGCTTCTATTATCTGCACATGCAGGATCGCTCGTGCTGGACGCATGAACTGCAGATGACGCCATATCCGACAAAACCGAGCTACTGATTGCTTGTCGCGCTTGCACACGGGGCAACAGACTACTGAACCGCCCAAGACCAACGGAAACACCAAGGAGGCTTATCCCATGACGCAATACACGTTCGACCACATCCATCTCTTCACCGCCGATCCCGAAGGCATGGCGAAATACTTCGCTGACATGCTGGGCGCCGAGGTGATCCGGTCGAAACAGGGTGATCAGACACGCATCGACCTGAAGCTTGGCGGGGCGAATATCTTCATCATGGATGTTTCCAGCAATCCGAACGCCAAGGCCGGCGCCGCTCATCCCCATCGCGGGCTCGATCATTTCGGCCTGTCGGTCAAGGACATCGACAAGGTCTGCAGTGACCTCAAAGCCAAAGGCGCAAAATTCACGCGCGGACCGGAAACCATCCGCCCCGGGACCAGGATCGCTTTCATCGAGGGGCCGGACGGGGTTTCCGTCGAACTCCTTGAGCGCGGCCCTCACATCTCCTGATCAAACGCGCCATGACAACAGCCCGATGGGTGGCAGATGTCACGCGCACGTTCACACGCTACCATCCGCCAGGCCCTCGGGCCCGGCGGATGGTAGCGGCATCATTGCAGTGGATTATCAGGCCGCGAGATTGTCCTGGTTGCTGAAGTGTGACATCTCGATAGCCTGATTATACTTGTGTTCGTTCTGGCGGCACCTTGACCCTGCTCATGTCCGAGCAATTCTGTTTTGACAGGGCAGGTTTTCGGATACAGACATACCTGAAGTTGTTCAGCCTTGGGGAAGGCGCGCAATTGGTGCGCAGGTGGGAAGAGGGACCATGCCGGCAGATCTGGCGGCCAAGCTACAATCAAGCCGATCCTGGCTCCTCGGCAGGACGCGGACGTTCAAGCGCGTCCTGTTGATGACCAATGACCTCGTGCTGCTCGGGTTTGCCGTCTGGCTCGCTTTCTCCATGCGGCTGGCGGGGTTCTACGTGCCGCCCAATGGCGCGCTGTGGCTCATCCTGCTGAGCGCGCCGATCGTCACTGTCGCCGTCTTCCATTTTCTCGGCTTGTATCGCCTGGTGACGCGCTTCCTCGGGCATCGGGGCGCTACGCGCATCCTGGGCGGCATCGTGCTGGCGACTCTCGTCTGGGGCACCATCGTGCTGATGTTCGTGGGAACCGGCGACAGGAGCATATGGGTGCCACGATCGGTCATCTTCGCCTACCCGGCCATCGGTGGCGTGCTGATCTGGATCAGCCGGGAAATTGCATCGCTCCTGCTCAGCGATCAGCACAAAAAGGACGTGGTGCTTCCCGACAAGACGCGAGTGGTCATTTTCGGGGCCGGGCGGGAAGGCGTGGCGCTGCTGGAGGCGCTCCGGCATACAGGCGATCATGAGGTCCTCGGCTTCCTCGACGACACGCGCAATCTCATCGGCCAACAGATCTCCGGCCTCAAGGTCTACCGGATCGAGAA
>JBKDZY010000711.1:0-3768 GCA_047971765.1 Hyphomicrobiaceae bacterium
GGGGCGTGGACCTCAGTCAGATCAAGATGCCTGACGATCTCGATCCCTGGCGGCTTGGCATCGTGCTGAATGTGGACAAGAGCAAAGCCGTCATCGGGTTGCGGCCGCCGAAAAGGCTGGATGGTAAACTTGATCCCGAACGTCAGGCAGTCGAAGTCAAGTACGATGAGATCAAGTGGGCCGACAAGAAGCACGGCAAGAAATCAGGCGCGAGTGATGTCCTGAAAGTCGGCGACGTCGTCTGGGTTGCTCCAAAGGAACATGACAAGCCGACGGGCGTGTGGTCGTTGATGCAGATCCCCGAAGTTGGCGGTGGCATTGTCGTCATGGATCCGCATACGGGCCGCGTGCTTGCGCTTGTCGGTGGCTTTTCGTTTGCCATCAGCCAGTTCGACCGCGCCGCCCAGGCCAGACGGCAGCCGGGCTCGACCTTCAAGCCAATTGTCTATGCGACGGCGCTGGACAACGGTTACAAGCCAACGTCCATCGTCCTTGACGCGCCCATCGAAATCGAACAGGGGCCAGGGCAGGAAGTCTGGAAGCCGGAAAACTACAACAAATCGTCGTCGCTCGGCCCCGCAACGTTGCGGGTAGGCATCGAGAAGTCCAGGAACCAGATGACGGCTAGGCTCGGCCAGGATATGGGGATGCCGCTGATTGTCGAGTATGCTCGCCGCTTTGGCGTCTACGATGATCTGGCGCCGTTGCCTGCCATGGTGCTGGGCGCGGGTGAGACAACGTTGTTGCGCATGGTTACGGGTTATTCTGTGCTGGCGAATGGCGGGAAGAAAGTTACCGCCTCGTTGGTCGACCGGATCCAGGACCGCTGGGGCAAGACGGTGTGGCGCAAGGACCATCGCCAATGCCTCGGCTGCAATGCGCCAGAATGGCGGAACCAGCCCGAACCACAGATTCCGGATGACCGCCAGCAGGTCATTGATCCCCATACGGCCTACCAGATGACCTCGATCCTGGAAGGCGTGGTCCAGCGCGGGACCGGTATCCGTGTGAAGCGCATGCTTCCGGGAATTCCGGTTGCCGGCAAGACGGGGACGTCGAACGACTCCAAGGATGCGTGGTTCATCGGCTACACGCCGGATTTGGTGGCAGGGGTGTTCGTTGGCTACGACACCCCCAAGCCCATGGGGCGGACGGCAACCGGCGGCCATGTCGCGGCGCCGATCTTCGCGAACTTCATGAAGATGGCGCTGGCGGGCAAGAAGCCCGTGCCGTTCCGGATTCCGCCAGGGATCAAGCTGGTGCGTGTGAACCACAAGACGGGACTGCGGGCGGAGCCGGGCGATTCCGATGCCATACTGGAAGCGTTCAATCCGAATGAAGAGCCGGACGATGCCTATTCGGTTGTCGGGTTCAACTCGGGTGACAGCAAGTATGACCCGCGCGGTGATGCGCAACGGTCCGCGGTGCAGGGCATCGGAACCGGCGGGCGCTGGTAGGTTCTCACCAACAGGATTTGATGCCAAGGGCGGCCGATGGCGGTTGCCACGATGGCGGAGGCGCCGGAGTGCCCGGGGGCACCGTCGGCCTGGTTGCGGTTCAGCCAGGACCAAGGATCGCAGGTTACTGCATTGGCGGCTGCGGCCTGCATCTCGGATTGCAGGCCGGTGAACTGCGGCTTATACCGTCGCTTCAAGAGCGGGCGGGCAAGGTATTGCCGTGCCATCAGGATCAGGAAGGACAAGTCACATGCGGGCTGAGCATGAGCAGCTTGTCAGCGATATCAAGGAATCGCTGGCGCTGCTGAGGAGGTCTCTTTGACTGGGATAATGCCGAGAAGCGTTTCGACGCGCTGAACCGTGACAGTGAAGATCCGGATTTGTGGTCCAATCCGCAGCGGGCGCAGAAGGTCATGCGGGAGCGCCAGTCGCTGGAACGGGCCATTTCCGGCTACAAGCAACTCGAGCGCGAACTCGATGACGGGATGACGCTTCTCGAACTCGGCGAGGCCGAGGAGGACGAGGCGACGATCTCGGAAGGTGAAAGCGCGCTTCAACAGCTGGTGAAGGACGTCCAGAGGCGAGAAGTGGAGGCCCTGCTTTCCGGCGAGGCCGACGGCATGGATGCCTACCTCGAAGTACACGCGGGCGCTGGCGGCACGGAGAGCCAGGACTGGGCGTCAATGCTGCTACGCATGTACACGCGCTGGGCCGAGCGGCGGGGCTACAAGGTTTCCGTGACCGATATCGGTGAAGGTGAAGAGGCCGGCATCAAGAGCGCGATCATCGAAGTGAAGGGGGATCACGCCTATGGCTGGCTGAAAACGGAAGCCGGTGTGCATCGGCTGGTCCGCATCTCTCCCTATGACGCGAATGCGCGCCGTCACACGTCGTTTTCCAGCGTGACGGTCTATCCCGTTGTCGACGACACCATCGAGATCGACATCAATCCCTCGGATATCGAGATTTCGTACACGCGCTCGCAAGGTGCCGGTGGGCAGTCGGTCAACCGGACGGAGTCGGCGGTTCGTCTCGTACACAAACCGACCAACATCATCATTTTCGCGCAGGAGCAGCGGTCCCAGCACCAGAACCGTGACATCGCGATGAACCGCCTCAAGGCACGTCTCTACGAGATGGAGCTGAAGAAGCGCGAAGAAAAGGCGATGGCCGAGCAGGCAAACAAGTCGGAAATCGGCTGGGGGCATCAGATCCGGTCGTATGTCCTGCAGCCCTACCAGCTCGTCAAGGATCTCCGGACGGGGGTCGAGACCAGCGATACGCAAGGCGTGCTGGACGGCGATATCGATGAATTCATCGAATCCGCCCTGGCGCAGCGCATCAAGGGTGGCGGTCCGTCGAGCGTCGAGGATATCGGTTAGGGCGGTTCCAGTTGAGAGTCCCCGATAGGGAGATCCGTAAAGCTGACGTTTTCTGACGGCATGGGACCGGAGGGGCGTCGTGGGGCGAGTATTGAATGCGCTGCCGATCCCACGGATTGTCATACCGGCACTTGTTGCCGGCACCTATTGTCCCGCGGACTCGGGGGGTGGGCGGTGAAGTGGGCTCCGGTGACAAGCACCGAGGTGACTTGGCGGGAGATCTGGCGTCGTGCCCATCTACTGGATGGCGGACCAATCGGGCTTCTAGCTGCAACCCGAAACCACCGGCTTGAGCCGGTGGTCGTTCAGGCCGGCATGGTCCGCGAGGGCAGAGATCAAGCCCCGGGCCGCAGTCGCAGCCTGAGCGTTTCCACCTGAACCTGAAACGGTGAAGGGCATGACCGGCCCGGCCGGGAGGAACTCGCAGCCGAGGTTGTTCTGGCTGCGGTAGCTTGATGGCCTGGCAGTAGCTACGCCTCGGCAGTCGAGGCTGGAACATCTGGAGGACCCAATGCAGTTCTTCGACCGTCTCAAGGCCCAGGCTGCAGCAGAATGGGATGCCTACACGCAGCATCCGTTCACGACTGCCATGGCCGACGGGACCCTGCCGGAGGAAGCGTTCCGGCATTATCTGGTGCAGGACTATCTGTTCCTCATCGAGTTTGCCCGGGCCTATGCACTGGCCATCTACAAGGCTCCGACGCTCGGCGATATGCGCGATGCCGCTGCCGGCGTTGCCACTCTACTCGTCGTGGAGATGGGGCTGCATGTCAAGCTGTGTGCCAACTGGGGTCTTTCGCTGGAAGCGCTGGAAAAGGCTCCGCCAGAGCCGGAGACGCTGGCTTATACCCGCTATGTGCTCGACACCGGGATGCGGGGCGACCTGCTGGCGCTGAAGGTGGCGCTGTCACCCTGTGTCATCGGCTATG
>JBKDZY010000712.1:0-16256 GCA_047971765.1 Hyphomicrobiaceae bacterium
CAAGGTTCTGCAACAGTGGTGGTTCAAGTAACGGCAGACACGCTACCTATGTCAGCCCCTAGATTAATTAACAGATTTGCAGCATTGAAGTGGCACATTGGACATCGTTTCGCGAACTGCCGGATCAGGTCCATCATTCATGTCGACAAGTTATTCCGAATTGACGCCGACCGATGTGCTCCGGTCACCGGCCGTCACCCAGGATGCGGCTGTCGCGGTCCTGTTGTTGCTGGGCGGCGCGCTGAACGGCCTTGCGGTGCGGGTCATTGACGGCATCGAGACCGATACGCTTTCGATCACGCTGGGGCTCAGCCCGTTCCAGCTCATCGCGGTTGGTGTCGCGGCCCGGCTTGTGATTGTAGGCCAGGGACAAGCTAGACGACTGCCGATTGCGGCCGACGTGCTGGCGTTGGCGCTCATTCTCGTTCCCAGCAGCTCGGTTGCCTGGGCCGGAGTGGGCCTCTACAGCGCGGTGGCGGCCATGCACTGGACGGGAGAACGACGCCTGGGGGCTCTCCTGTTCCTCGGGCTTGCGGTCACGTCGCTCTGGTCATCCGTCCTGCTGAAATGGCTGGCAGCTCCGGTCACAGGGCTGGAAGCCTGGATGGTGGGACAGGTGATCCACATCTTCAGGCCCGACATCGTTCAATCCGGCAACGTCATCGGCAACGCGACGGAACACAGCCTGGTGCTGATGACGGCCTGCACGACAACGGACGCCTTCCCGATCGCGGCACTGGCGCTGGTCGCCACGGTGCTGCTGCTTGGGCGCGTCGACGGCCGGCGCATCGGATGGGCGCTCCTGATGCTGGGGCTGATCTATTTCGTCGGCAACGGGCTTCGGCTGATCGCCATGGCCTGGTCGGGCGAGGATTATGCCTTCTGGCACGGCCCGATTGGCCGCAACGTCTTCGATGCCGCACAAATCGCGGTCGTCCTGGCTCTCGGGAACTGGGCGAGCCGCCCATGAGGGTTGGCCTTCCAAAAAAGAGGAAAGCCTACCTGGCTCTGGTCGTCCTGATCTCGGTGATCGGCCTGGGGCTGAAGGTGGTGCGCTACAGTGGCAACGACGTGGCCAGTCTCGACGAGGCGCGGGCACGTGTCGGCGCGTTCCTGGCGCGCGCGGACTGGGTGGCGAAAGGAGACCTCGTCTGGCGGAACGGCAACATGTATCCCTACCAGTTGTTCACCAGGACCGGTTGCCCGCGGCCGATGGCCGTGGCCTTCCTCGCCGGCAACAGCGAGAACGCCGAACTGGTGCGGCGCGATGCCAATGACGACGTTGCGTTCGTCCAGGATGGTACGGTCATGGCTATGCCAAGCGGTGTCGAACGGCAGCTGACCATCATCACCGCCGGCATCTCGAAGCTGCTCGGCCGCCGCTCGCTGCACCGGCTGCCTGTCCTTGCGGTGACGCCAAGACCACCCGAGACGGAAGATCGTTGCAGCGGGCCGTTGGCGTCGGCCTGGCGTGACATCGAGGCCAACCGGTAATCCTTGAAAACCGCCCGTCAGGCGGCCTCCTCGAGGGTCGGCCGGCTGCCCTGCACGCGCGTCTGGCGCATGTAGCGGCGATACTTGTCCGCGTCGTAACCGGCGCCGCGGTGAAGAAGGCAGCGGTTATCCCAGAACACCACCTGGCCCGGCTTCCAGGCATGGGCATAGACGTGCTCGTCGCCGACTGTCTGATCCACCAGCGCGTCCAGCAGTTGGCGACTCGCGGCCTCCGACCACCCTTCGATGGCCTTGGCATGCGATCCGATGAACAGATTGCGCCGCCCGTTGTGCGGATTGGTGCGCACCAGGCGGTGGCGCACCGGCGGCAGCGTCGCGGCCAGTTCCGCCGAGACCGCATCGGGGGCGACCTTGGAGCGGGAGAAGACGTAGTCGTGGATGACGACCAGCGGTTCCAGTTCATCCCGTTGCGCCTGGCCGAGCCGCTCGTAGGTGCCGCGCGTGGAGGCAAACAGCGTCTCGCCGCCCTCGTCCGGCGTTTCGTAGGCACACATGATCGACAGCGTCACCGGCGTCTGCTTGAACGACGCATCCGAGTGCCACATGTTGTTGCCGGTTAGAAAAATCGTCTTCTTGTGCGTATTGCCAAGCGCCGTGCCGTCCGGCTGCACGTTGCCGATGGTGCCGAAGTATTCGAGCTTGCCTTCGCCGCGCGCAACATGGCTCGGCTCGGGCTCACCGAAACGCCGGGTCACTTCCAGTTGGGCCGCATCATCGAAATGCTGGTCCTCGAACAGCAGGAACGAGTACGTGTCCACTGCCTCGTTCAGTTCCTTCATCGTTGCGGCATCAAGGTCGCGCCTGAGATCGATGCCACTGACGCGGGTGCCGAACTCGGGATGAAGGGGTTCGAATTGCAGACCGGCCATGGCAATCCCTCCTCAGATCTCTATCGTCGCGTATTCGGCTGGGCTCGATGCTCTCAACCGGCAGTACGCATGGCGGCCGCCAGCTTGTCGAGCGTGGCAAGGCTCTTGTCCTTGTCTTCCGACGCGATGGAGAACACGATGCGGCTGATGCCGGCATCACGAAAGCGCTTCAGGATTTCGGGGTCGGGCGGCGTATTGAAGGTGGTGATGGGCAGTTCTGCCGGATCGCGGCCGGCATCCCTGGCCATCTGGCGGAAGGCCGGCAGATGATCCAGCACATCGGCGCCGCCGTACTCGGGGCGCGTTGCGTGCGGCACCCACCCGTCACCGTACTTGATGGCCCGACGCGCACCATAGGGGAACATGCCGCCAATGACGACCGGCAGCGGCGTCTGCACCGGCTTGGGCCACGTCATCATCGGGCCGAACCTGACGTGCTCGCCGTTGAACTCGGGTTTGGATTTTGTCCAGATCTCGCGCATCGCCTGGATGCGTTCTTCCATGACCTTGAAACGGCCCTTGAAGTCCGTGGTGCCATGGTTGGCCATCTCGTCCTCGTTCCAGCCGGCGCCGACGCCGAACAGGAAACGACCGTTGGACACGCGGTCGAGACTGGCCACGGACTTGGCGGTCTGGATCGGGTCACGCTGCACAACCAGGCAAATTCCCGTCGCGACCTTGAGTTTGGTTGTCGCGGCGGCGGCGGCCGACAGCGTCACGAACGGGTCCATGACGTCGTAGTATTTCTTCGGCAGGTCACCGCCCTGCGGGAACGGCGATTTCCGCGACAGCGGGATGTGACTGTGCTCTGGTGCCCACAGGCTCTCGAAACCGCGCTCCTCGAGCGCCTTGGCGATATCGACGGGACCAATCGAATAATCGGTGAAGAAAATTGCTGCGCCATACTTCACGGTTGTCACCCCTCTTCGAATTGATGCGTCGCGTTGCCCGGCATCAGCCCTGGCCTGCCCCGTCTCCTGGCGGCTGCCAGCTTCTGCGGGCACGCAACTCCCTCGCCTGCAGCCCGGACACCAAGCAATGGTGCGCCGGAATGGGGCGCCTGTCAGCCCCCTTCGGTTTTCCTCCCCTTGCCCACGCCATCGCGGCGGCGACCCGCTCTCCCCGCCCATCCGCAATTGCCCCGCGCGTGACGGCGGTGCACACTGGAAAACGGCAGCAACAGGGAAGACGTTCAATGAGCGCATGGAACGGCAAGATCCACCTGGCACAATTCCTGGTGCACGGCCCAACGTTCCATTCGGTCGCGATGTGGCGTCACCCGAAAACGGCCGAGGCCGGCTACGATTGGACCCGGCCCGAGCTTTGGCAGCACATCGCCCGCGAATGCGAGACTGCCTCGTTCGACATGGCGTTCTTCGCCGACCTCAACTACATCTCGGACACCTACAGGACATCGCTGGAACCGGCGCTCTCCAACGCCACGCAGGCGCCGGAGCATGACCCGATCCCGCTGCTGTCGTTCATGGCGGCGGCCACCAGGCACATTGGCGTCGCCTCGACCTTCTCCACCAGCCAGCACCATCCGTTCTACGCCGCCCGCCTGTGGGCAACCCTCGATCACCTGACCGGGGGGCGGGCCGGATGGAACGTCGTCACATCCATCAACCACAACCAGGATGCCAACTTCGGCGTCGACCGGCCACCGACCGATGCCCGCTACGACCGGGCGCACGAGTTCATGGAGGTCTGCCGGAAGCTGTGGGAGAGCTGGGAGCCGGATGCCGTGCTCATGGATCGCGAGACACCGCGCTTTGCGGACGCCGGAAAGGTCCACCGGATCGAGCACCAGGGGCGATTCTTCCGCTCACGCGGACCGCTGAACGTCGTCCGCTCTCCACACGGGGGACCGGCCATCCTGCAGGCCGGCGTGTCACCCAAGGGCCAGGACTTCGCAGCGAAATATGCCGACGCCATTTTCGCCATCCAGCCAAGGCCCGAGGATGCCAAGGCCTATCGCGACAGCGTGCACGCGCACATGCGGAAAATCGGGCGGGACACGCAATGCTGCAAGATGCTGTTCGGCATGCAGCCGATCATCGGGGATAGCGAGACCCATGCCCACGAGCTGCAGGACGAGCACAACAGGCTGGTGCCGGTGGAGGGCGGCATGGCCATCCTCTCCGCCCATCTCGATTTCGACCTGTCGCGACTGCCTCCGGGCACCATTCTCGCGGAGCGGACGGAACCGCAATTGCAACGCCTCAAGACGCGCTATTTCAAGAGCGACGGGACACCGATGACGGTCGAGGAGGTGGCCGCCCGCCATGGCCAGAGCGTCGGCCTGCCGCAATTCGTTGGCACCGCGACAAGCATCGCCGACCAGATGGAGGCGTTCATGCGCCATGTCGGCGGCGACGGCTTCATGGTGTCGCCGATCCATCTGCCCGGCGCGACGGAGGATTTCTGCCGGCTCGTGGTGCCCGAACTGCAGCGGCGGGGGATGGCGCGAACCGAATATGCCGGCTCCACCATCAAGGCTCATTTGACCCAATGGGATGTGCCGCGAACGTAATGCGAGAGGTCATTTCGCTCGCGGGCCGCTCCAGCTTTGAAACGTTCCGTTACGGAACGGAACCGGCGAACATCAAGCGGTTTTCTGCTGTCGCATGATGGCGTGGAGGGCGAGACCCGCTGCGATACTCACGCCTGCGAGCAACGCCATGGCCAGATAGGCCCTGCCGCCGTAGGCCGCATAGAGCGGGCCTGCGGCCATGGTGGCAAGGCCAAGCCCGATACCGGAACCGACGCTGGCGTAGAGGGCCTGCGCCGTGCCCGCCGCATGGGAAGGCACCAACCTCGCCAGGATGTGCAGTGCGCCGAGATGAGCCGCACCGAACGTCAGGCCATGCAACGCCTGCAAGGCAATCAACAGTGGAATGGCGGGTGAGAACGCCATCGCCGTCCATCTGACCAGGGCGGCCCCTGCGCCGAGCAACAGCAGGCCCGTTGCGCCGAACGTTGCCACTGCCCTTGCTGACACTGCGAATATGGCGATCTCGACCACGACGCCCACTGCCCACAACATCGCCGCCCAACTGGAGGACAGGCCCTGGCGCTGCCATTCGATGACACCGAAGGTATAGAACAGGCCATGGGACGCCTGGACGGCACCCGCCGCGACCAGAAACAGCAGGAAGCGTCGTTCGAGAAACAATGCCTTCGCCTGGCCAAGCGAAAACCTTGGTCTGCCCTCCGGCTTGCGGCTGTCGGTATCGGCTGGCTCGGCGGGAAGGGCATGGGCGACGCCGGCCGACACGATGGCGAACACGACGATGGTCCACAGCACGGCGCCTGCCCCGGACCTCTCGATGGCGACGCCGACAATGAAGCCTGCCACGATGAAGCTCACCGAGCCCCACAGCCGCATCCGGCCGTAGTCGAGACCGGCCCGGCGCACGCCGGTCATGGCCAATGTCTCGGCAATCGGCATGATGCCGGTGCTGGCGAGCGCCATGATGATGATGGCCACAAGGATCTGGGTGAAGCTCACGGCCAGCACCAGCGCCAGAAGCCCTGCCAGCGACACCCACGACAACACCATGGCGGCCAGGCGCCGGTTTCCGGACCAGTCTGCGGCCATGGCGATCAGGGGGCCTGCAAGGATGCGCAGAAACAGCGGCGCCGAGGTGATGAGGGCAATCTCGGTGCCGCTCAATCCACGCCAGCTCAGCCAGACCGGCAGATAGGGCAGTTTGGCGCCCGCCACCAGGAACAGAGCCGTGAAAAAGAGCGCGATCCTCACCGCATAACCGGGAGCCAGACCGGCCCCGGCAACGCCGGACTGGGGCTGCTGCCTGCTGGAGAGGTTGCCGGAACTCGTCAAACGCCCCCCAGGATCTGGCCCAGCATTTCGGGGTCGATGTTGCCGCCGGAGAGGACACCGACGACGACTTTTCCGCGTGCCGGATATCGTCCCGCGAGAAGGGCAGCCAGCGCCACCGCACCTCCCGGCTCGATCACCATCTTGAGATCCGCGAAGGCAAAGCGAATGGCTTCCTTCACCTCCTCCTCGGAGACGACCAGGCCACCGGAGATCGTCTTGCGGGCGACGGTAAATGTCATTTCACCAGGGGTCTCGGCGAGGAGCGCGTCGCAGATCGAGCCCGACAGGCTGGCATTGCGCTCCCGCTGGCCGGAGGCGAGCGAGCGTGCCATGTCGTCGAAGCCCGCCGGTTCAACCGTCATCACCTGGCACGCGGGCAGGCTCGCCGTGACGGCGGTCGCGATGCCGCCTGCGAGACCGCCACCGGAGCAGGCAACGAGAACGGCATCCGGCACGGCACCCTGGGCCCGGGCCTGCGCCATGATCTCCAGCCCGACCGTACCCTGGCCTGCCATGACGTCGGGATCGTCGAAGGGATGCACGAAGGCCGCGGACCTTTCCTCGCAGATGCGGCGAGCGATGGCTTCGCGATCCTCCGTGGTGCGATCGTAGGGAACGACCTGTGCGCCAAACGCCCTGGTGCGCTTCACCTTCATGGCCGGGGCATCGGCAGGCATGACGATCACCGACGCCTTCCCGAGCAATGTCGCTGCCGCGGCGACGCCCTGCGCGTGATTGCCTGACGAGCACGCAACGACGCCGCCGGGACATGCGTCGCCATCCACCTGCACGATCTTGTTGTAGGCTCCACGAAACTTGAAGGCTCCGACGCGCTGAAGATTCTCGCATTTCAGGAGCACGCGCCCGCCGACCCGGTCATTCAGCGCCGGATGCTCCAGCAGCGGGGTGGCCACGATGTGCGGTTTCAATCGCTCATGCGCGGAGCGGATATCCTCGATCGTCGGCAGTCGCATCGCTGTGTCCTCACGGCCCATTTCCGGCAGTGGTGCCGCGCGGGACGACCGTGCGTCAAGAGTTGTCTTGTGGTGTGTGCGGGAACGGCCTCAGGCTGCCGCGTCGCCGGCCTGCTCGATATCGTGGACTTCGTTCGGCAGCGTGACGATAAAACGGGCGCCTTCGCCGGGCACACTTTCGGCGCGAATGCTGCCGCCATGACGCTCGGCAATCTTGCGGCAGGTGGCGAGGCCCACACCGGTGCCCTCGTAGGCCTCCCGGCTGTGCAGACGCTGGAAGATCTCGAAGATCTGGTCGTGATGCTTCATGTCGAAGCCAATGCCGTTGTCGGCCACGACAATCTGCAAAGAGGCGGGCTGACGCTCGTTGCGCGAACGGGTGACGACGATGCGTGGTGGTACGCCGGGCCGCGCGAACTTGATGGCGTTGAGCACGAGAATTTCGAGCAGCTCGCGCAACTGGCTCTGGTCGCCACGCACGCTCCCGAGCCCCGCGTAGACCAGGGTTCCGTCCAGACGGCGCAACTGGTGCGCGACGTGGGTGTCGATCGCCTGCATCGACTGGTCGAGATCGACGGGGACAATCTGCAGGTGCTGGCGCATGGTGCGGGAATAGAGCGTGAGATCGCCGATGAGCTGACGCATACGCTGGGTCGCGGCCGTGATGCGCGTGAGGAACAGCGCGCCGCGCTCGTCGAGTTCATCCATGGCATGGACAGCGAGCCGGGTTCCGAAGGTCTCGATCTTGCGCAGCGGCTCCTGCAGGTCATGCGAGGCGACCTCGGCGAATTTCTTCAACTCGCGGTTCGACGCCGCGAGATGGCGTGCCTGCTGTTCCAGCCGCTCTTCGGCTTCCTTGATGTCGGTAATATCAGTGAGCAGCGATACGAAGCCGCCTTCTGCCGTTTCCTGGGTTTCGACACGCAGCCACATGCCAGTCGGCAGTTTCAAGTCGACGGGTCCGCGATGCGTCTTCTCGCAAGCCAGTTTCAGGCTGTCCAGCCAACCATCATCGGCGTCGGGCAGGGTGAGCGCCCACTTCATGGCTTGCGCCGAGGCGATGGTCTCGAGGTCGGTACCCGCAGGCAGCGTGCTGACGACCGGGAACATTTCCCTGACCCGCCGGTTGGCCATGACCATGCGGCCGCCTGCATCCGACAGGACGAAACCTGCACGCAGCAGGTCGATGCTATCCGCCAGCCGGCGTTCGGCCTGCTCGGCCCGCCGCTGGGCGCTGGCGGCCTGGAGGCGCGCGAGCGTGCGTTCCGTGACATCGGAACCGACACCACGGAACCCGCCCTTGTGGAGCGGGGAGGCAGAGAACGACAGCCACCGGGCCCAGCCGTTGGCATCGCGGGTCTTGACGGTGATGTCGCGGAAGGGCGCGGCCTGTCTCAGGCAGTCCTTCAGGTCCTCGATCTCCCCCCCTTCGAGGCGTGCGAACAATTCCTCCACATTGATCTTCGAGGTCTTGCGGCGCTCGATGCCGCACAGGTCCGCCATGCGTTTCGGCAGGCGCTGGAAGTAGCCGTCCTCGTCGATCTCCCACAGCCAGTCGGATGAAGAACTCTCGAATTCGCGCAGGAGCAGCGAAATCGTCGCTGCCTGCTCGTCTCGTTCACGGCGCGCCAGGAAGTTGCCCGCAAAATTGCGATAGAGCTGGATGGCGATCATCACCATAGAGCCGGAAAAGGCGAGCCCGAACATGGCGAGAACCAGGTGCTCGAAGTTCCCAAGGGCAACCAGGCGCAGCAGCGTCGGTATGACAATGCCAAGACCAAAGAGGAGGGCTGCGGAAGGGACGGGCGCCAGGGCCGGCACACCGCCCGCCAACATGCCCAGCGCGACACTCAGCAGGATGAGTTTGCCGGTCGGATTGGCGTCGGCGAAGAAGGTGGCGAAACAGGCGCCCCACAGCAAGCCCCGCACCCCGGCCTGGAAGGTGATGCGCCGTATGGTCCGCTTGGAATACGAATGGGCAACAGTCTCCCGGTCGATCCGCCAGCGGGCATACATGCCCATGACGGCCCAACCGGAAACGATGCCACCCCAGGCCATCAACTGGACATGCCCCACATGGTTCCAGATCGACATCGTCACAAGGATGGCGTTGATGATGTTGATCGCCATCATCACGTAGAGCTGCGTGGTGATGTGCCTCACCTGCTGCTGGCGCAGGGCCGACTCCACCTCGCTGTCCTCACGCCGGAAGGGCGCGAGCATGCCATTGTGGATGAATGCCAGTGCGCCTCTCGCACGGAACCTGGAGGTGCGGGCCGCGCGGCTTGCCAGCGTCACGGCGGTGCCAAGCGCACTCAGGACAACGATGGCCAGCGTATAGAACGTTGTGCGCGGGAGCACAGGCTGGCCGCCGGGATGAATCGCCGGCGTTTCGGCAATGTAGATGCACGTGAACAGAATGGCGAGAGCAACACCCGCAGCATAGTAGACTGCCACCGGATGATATCTATCGTCGGCCATGCCGGGTATCAGCCGCCGAAGCCACATGCTCCCAATAAACCCCGTCGCACAAAGATCACGGTAATTGTCAAAGGGATTACAGCACTGCTGCGTTAATTATTCCGCCCCAAGCCTTTCAAGATTTTCCAACAACTGTTGCGTCATCAATCAGTTAACGCGCCGTTTTCAATCGCGTCAGAACCATACGATGGGGGCAGGGTGGATCTCGCGGGTGCAGGCCCGTCAATAGGTCTCGACGTGATAGCGGCCCTGGGCACGCATCAGGGGTTTCATCGCGCCCCAGTCCATGCCGGCGCCGGACGCGATATCGGCAAGCGCCTGGTCCACGCCATCCTCCATGCCCTTGAGACCACAAATGAAGATGTGGGTGCGCTCGCTTCCGAGCAGCCCGGCGACGCTCGCGGCCTCGCGCTGCATCCGTTCCTGCACGTATTCCTTCGGTTCGCCGGGGACGCGAGAGAACACAAGATGCTTTTCGAGAAGGCTTTCCGACACCTTCTGCAATGGACCGAAGTAGGGAAGCTCGTCCGGTGTCCTCGCCCCGAAGAACATGACGAGGCGGCCCGGAGCCCCGGGGGCGGCCCGGCGGCGGCGTTCGGTAAACGCCCGGAAGGGTGCCGAACCGGTGCCCGTGCAGACCATGAGAATGTTGTCGGCCGGATCGTTCGGCATGAGGAACGTGGCTCCGAAAGGCCCGACGACGGCAATCCGCTCGCCGACCTTCAAGTTGCAGAGCCAGTCCGAGACGAGGCCTTCCTGCACCCGCTTCACCGTCAGCGCGATGTTGTTGGCGTTGCGCTTCTCGCCATCCCGCGCCGACGCAATCGAATACAGGCGGAGTGGATAGGGTCTCCCGTCCGGATCAGTCACTGGCGGAGCGATGCCGACCGACTGGCCTTCAAGCACGGGAAACTGGGTCTCCCCGAACGAGAGAATGATATGGCGCACATCGCTTTCCGCAGAGGCAGCGGTGATGCGAAAATTGCCCTGCACGGTCGCGACCGCGGGCTTTGCGCGGCTGTAGAGATTGACGACCGGTTTCGCTGCCGTTGCAGGAGCAATCTGCCGGCCGCCACCGCCAGCGTGCGCCTGTGCAATGAGGCGCCCGGCGTCTTCGTCCGTCGCCTCGAGGTCGGGCAGGCTTTCCTCGCCCAGATCTTCCTGGGCGGGAAGTTCCATCCAGCCGAGCTGTTCGTCGAGCGAATAGGGCTGGTGCACCAGTCGCCAGTTGTCGATCGAGCCTGTCGGACAGGGCGCAATGCAATCCATGCACTGGTTGCACTTCTGCGCATCGACGACATAGTTCATGTCGTCGTGGGTCACGGCGCCCTCCGGGCAGGTCGCCTCACATGTCCCGCATCGAATGCAGATCTCGGGATCAATCAGATGCTGTTTCCTGACCGTTCCCTGCTGTGCGCCGGCCATGCCTGTCCACACTCCCTGGATGCACCATCGATCCTGGACATTAGCAGGTTCGCGGAGGTTGTCTCGCCCCGAGGCTGCGCCGACCCGGCCGATCAACTCAACTCTCGCGCGTTCAAGTCTGCTTGATGCCCTGCTGTCAACTCCAGATTGGTCCGCTAGACCAATTCCGGCAAAGCCTGAAGGGGCCTCGCTTGTTTGCGCTCGCGGACTGTTCCGGCCAAAAGCCGGGCCCTCCACAGGGGCAAAGCATCCCCCAGGGCTGCAGTCGCGACCTGGGCGTTTCGACCTCGATCGGAAACGCACGAACAGACCTGAAGCGCTGTCGGCGGCAACGCCATCGGGCCACACTCGAAGGGAATTATCATGCCATCTCCCGGACCATTGGTGGCGCTCTTGCTGATGCGACCGATCCGGGACCTAAACCCTGGCGGACGCGTCATCTGCCTGTGCAGCGGCGAGCCAGGGAGAACACACATTCCGACACTCACCGGCATGCAGCACAGGCTCGGCACATGCGAGCATGGCATCCTGCGTGGACTCTGATCAGGGGAGCCGCCAATCATGCCGAAAATCACGAGCGAACCTGCTCCATCCAGTGGCCGACCGAGCCGCATGAAAAGATGGATGCCGCTCGCCGCCATTCTGGTTGCAGCGGCACTCGCCTACGCATTTCGTCTTCATGACTATGCCTCGTTCCGGATGATCGGGCTCCACTATGCCTTCCTGCAGCACTTCATCTCCGAAAACCTGGTTCTTGCGCTCGCCATCTACTTCATTGGCTACGCCGGCATCGTCGCGTTGTCGGTTCCTTGCGCGCTGGTCATGACGCTGGCCGGCGGCCTGCTGTTCGGCTGGATGATCTGCGTCCCCGTCACGGTCGTGGGCGCCACGGCCGGGGCGACCGTTCTTTTCCTCGTCGCCCGCTCATCCATCGGTGAAACCCTGGCCTCGCGCGCCGGTCCGGCCGCACAATCGCTGCGGGCGGGTTTCCAGGAGAATGCTTTCAGCTACATGCTGTTCCTGCGGCTGGTCCCGATATTCCCGTTCGTGGTGGTGAACATTGCGGCTGCCGCGCTTGGTGTTCCGCTCCGGACCTTTTTTTTCGGCACGTTGCTTGGCATTATTCCGGGAACAACCGCGTATTCGGTTGCGGGATCTGGTCTTGGCAGTGTCATTGAGGCACAGAATGCGCATTTTCAGGCGTGCGTCGAAAAGGTCGGCACCGAGGCCTCCGGCGCCTGTCCCTATACGATCGACACGAGTGCGCTGATTACCAAGGAACTTGTACTGGCGTTCGTTCTACTCGGTATCGTCGCCCTGATACCGGTCTCCCTCAAGAAGTGGAAGGCACGCAATGCAACGGTCTAATGATCACAGCTACGGCAGCGCGACCGCCGACGAGATGTACGCCAGCGAGGGGCCGAGCGAGGTCGTCCAGGCGGATCTGTGCATCCTCGGGGCGGGATCCGGCGGGCTTACGCTGGCTGCGGGTACCGCGCAACTGGGGCTGAGCGTCGTGCTGATCGAGCGTGGCGAGATGGGGGGCGACTGCCTCAACACCGGCTGTGTGCCCTCCAAGGCGCTGATCGCAGCCGGCCGGCGCGCTCAATTGATGCGTACCTCGGCCGCTTTCGGTGTGGAGCCGATCGAACCGGACATCGATCACCGTCGGGTGCATGCGCACATCCGCGAGGTGATCGAGGCGATTGCGCCGAACGATTCCATCGAACGCTTCACCGGACTCGGCGTGCGCGTGATCCAGGCCCACGGCAGCTTCGTCAACAAGAGCACCGTGCGCGCGGGCAACACAATCATCAAGGCGCGCAAGTTCTGCATCGCGACGGGATCATCCCCGGTGGTACCGCCCATTGTCGGTCTTGATGTCGTGCCGTTCTTCACGAACGAAACCATCTTCGACAATGCCTCGCCGATCGGCCATTTGATTGTCGTCGGTGGCGGCCCGATCGGCATGGAGCTGGCTCAGGCCCACCTGCGTCTCGGTGCGCGCGTGACGGTGCTCGAGGGGCTGAAGGCGCTTGGCAAGGACGATCCGGAACTGGCGGAGGTGGTTCTCGAGTCCCTGCGGACAGAAGGGCTTGCGATCCACGAGGGCGCCCAGGTCGAGCGGGTCGAGACGCGCCTGGGGACGATCACGGTGCATGTGTCGGGGCCGGACGGACCGGAGCGGATCGAAGGCACACACCTGCTGCTGGCGACCGGCCGCAAACCCAACGTCGAGGGCCTCAATCTCGAGGCCGCGGGCATTGCCGCCGACAAGCGCGGCATCAAGGTGGGGGCCAACCTGCTCACCTCGAATGCGCGGGTCTATGCCATCGGCGACGTGACCGGCGGGTTGCAGTTCACACACGTCGCCAACTACCACGCCGGGATCGTCCTGAAACGCATCTGCTTCAAGGCTCCGGCGAAGGCGTCGAACGACGTGGTGCCGTGGGTCACCTATACCGAGCCCGAGCTTGCGAACGTGGGCCTGACGGAAGACGAGGCACGCAAGCGGCATGGCAACATCAACGTCTACCGCTGGCCCTACCACGAGAATGACCGGGCCCAGGCGGAACGGATCACCGATGGTTTCGTCAAGGTCGTCACCAACAAGAAGAACCGCATCCTCGGTGCCGCCATCGTCGGTGAACATGCCGGCGAGGTGATCCAGATGTGGTGCCTGGCTGTGTCAAAAGGTATGAAGATCACGGACATGGCCCAGTGGATCTCTCCCTACCCGACACTTACAGAGGTCAACAAGCGGGCTGCGGCGCGCTATTATGCGGTCAAGGCCGGCAGTTCCCTGGTCCGCAGCCTGGTGGCCACCCTGTCCAGATTCAGCTGAGGACAGGGCCGGGGCGGCCACACGATGGGTGCCAGGGCGTCGCCACGAGTGCGAACTTCGCGGATTGGTTGCGTTGGATCAAAAAGTCGACAAGTCCAGGACTTCGGAGGCGCTCGGTTCTGCACAGGACCGCGCCAGGCAGATGCCGTTGCACCGATCAGGCCTTGGATTGTCGGCAAAGCTCCTCGTCCTTACCACTCTGTTCGTGATGGTGGCGGAAGTCCTGATCTTCGTGCCCTCGATCGCCAACTTCCGGTTGAACTGGCTTAATGACCGGCTGATGTCGGCCCAACTCGCCTCGCTTGCCGCCCAGGCAACGCCCGACGGCAACGTGCCGCCGGCGCTGAGGGCCGAATTGTTGCGCACGGCACAGGTCAAGGCGGTCGCGCTGAAGCGCAACGATCAGCGCCAACTCGTGCTCGAAGCCGACATGCCGCAGAAAATCGACATGGTCTATAACCTGTCGGAAGTCGCCCATGGCGGGTTCTGGGCACGCTTCGGCACCATCGACGACGCCCTGGGCGTGCTGCTCTCCTCGGGTGACCGGACGTTGCGGATCATCGGCCAGCCCGGCAATGACGCCGGTCAGTTGATCGACATGGTGCTGCCGGAAGCTCCGCTGCAACACGCGATGCGCACTTTCGGCCTGAACGTCCTTCTGCTGTCGATCATCATATCGGTCTTCACGGCGGCGCTCGTCTACATGGCGCTGAACGCCATGTTCGTGAGGCCGATGATGCGGGTCGCGCACAACATGGTGCGGTTTGCCGAACAGCCCGAAGACGGCACGAGGATCATCACGCCGAGCCGGCGCACCGACGAAATCGGCACTGCCGAGCGCGAACTCGCGAACATGCAAACGGAACTGAACCAGCTTCTCGGCCAGAAGAGCCGCCTTGCCGCGCTCGGGCTCGCGGTGTCGAAGATCAACCATGACCTTCGCAACCTGCTGGCCAATACGCAGCTTCTCTCCGACCGCCTGACGTCGAGCCCTGATCCCACCGTGCAGCGTTTCGCGCCGAAACTCATTGCGTCCCTCGACCGCGCGATTGCCTTCTGCAACGACACGCTGGCGTTCGGGCGCGCTGCCGAGCGCCCGCCGTCGCGCAAGCCGTTCCGGCTGGCCGAGTTGGCCCAGGAAATCGCAGACGGCTTCGACCTGCCGCGCGAGGGCGGGATCGGCTGGCAGACGCGCATTGCCGCCAACCTGGATCTCGATGCCGACCGGGACCAGATTTTCCGGGTCCTCAACAATCTCGTGCGCAATGCGCTGCAGGCGCTGGAAGGGCGCGACGATCCCGGGTCCGGCGAGATCTCGATTACCGCGGACCGGACCGGCAACGGCGTGCGCATCCTGCTCAGCGACAACGGTCCCGGCCTGCCTGCCAAGGCGCGGGAACGGCTGTTCCAGCCATTCCAGGGCGCACAACGGCGAGGCGGCACCGGGCTGGGACTTGCCATTGCCCATGAACTGGTCGCGGCCCATGGCGGCACCCTGCGCTACCTGGAGACATCGCCTGGTGCGCACTTCGAGATCTTCATTCCTGACCGTAACGCCGATTGAGCCTGCTGCGGCCTTACCCTCACCGCCAGGCGAAGCGCGGCTCGTCGTAGTGCGCGACGCGGGTCGACGCGCCACGAATGGCCACTTCGCGGAACTGGTAGAGCATGGCGGCCGTCGGCGCATAGACCTCGCTGCCCATGGTCGGCAACGGCGCGGAAAGCACCGGCGGCTTGCCTTCCTCCGTCGGGCGCAGGCGGGGTACGCGCGGATGATCGAGTTCGCTCAACGGAATGCGCATGGCAAAAGCGACCTCGACCGGATCGGGATCGATCCTGTCGATGGCGCCGCCCCAGACCACCACCGGCGTAATGCGCCACCCCGAGCGCGTGGGATAATCATCGAGCAGCCCCATGATCGCGTCAGGCGGCAATTCAAGGCGCATTTCCTCGTGCAGCTCGCGCAGGGCCGCCTGCTCCAGGGTTTCTCCCTCATCCAGGCGTCCACCCGGCAAGGCGTACTGATTGGCGTGACGACGCAGCCCGGCAGGCCGCTTGGTCAACAGCACGCCCGCCTCCGGTGAGGTCTCCAGATTGGCCACGACAATGGCAACGGCCGCCCGGCGCAGCTTCTCGTCACCGATCGCCTTGCGCTCGAACCTGGTCAAATTGTCTGTGAGGCGCGACCTGAGGTCCGCGCCGAACTGATAATCCATGCCCTCTCGCTTTCCTGATTCTGCCGGCGCAGTCCGAGCAGACTGTTGGCACAACGCCTCGGTCCATGCACACTTCCTCGAGACAGA
>JBKDZY010000713.1:0-6517 GCA_047971765.1 Hyphomicrobiaceae bacterium
GGAAGAACTCGCCAAACTGCTCACCCGGCCGCCGACGCCTGACGAGATGACCCGCGCGCGCGACCTGTTCACCGCCGCCATAGAAACGCCGGGTGGCCTCAAGATCCAGACCATTCACGCCTTCTGCGAACGCCTCCTGCAACGGTTTCCGCTGGAGGCCGGCGTCCCCCCCGGCTTCGAGATCCTCGACGACGGGTTGAAGCGCACCTTGCTGGCTGAGTCCATCGACACCGTCCTGCGAAACGCCACCAGCGCACCCGACCAGCCGTTGGGCCGCGCCCTGACCGTGGTCGTCGCCTGGGCCCACGAGGATGGCTTTGCCACAATCGTCCAGTCCGCGATCACCAAACGCGACTGGATCGAGCGCATGGGACAATTCGAGGCCTTTGGCGCAAAAGGCTTCGATGCCCTGGCCCTGCTGCTCCGCAAGCGCCTCGGCCTCGCCGCCAATGCCACGCGCGAGAGCATCGATGGAGAACTCGCCACCATTCTCTCGCCAGCCGAGACGCAGCGCGCCCGCGACATCCTGAACGAAGGAAAAAAAACCGACAATGATCGCGCCGCCAAGCTCAGCAGCTCCCTTGCCGCCACTTCGGATGCCGCACGGATCGACAGTTTCAACAAGGTCTTCATGACAAAGAATGGCAGCCCGCGCGCCAATCTCATGACCGCCGCCCTGAAGAAGTCCTACCCGGACGTAGAGGCCACCTTGTCGTCGGCTCAGGCCCGCTTCGGCAAACTGCTCGAGACGCGCATCACGCTGGCCGTCGCCGATGCGACCGTCGCCCTTGTTCGGCTCTCGTCGGCCATTCTGCAGAAATTCGAGCAGTTGAAGACCGCGCGAGCCGCCCTCGATTTCGACGATCTCATCCGTGCCACCGGCAGCCTTCTGAGGCTGCGCCCCGATGCCCAATGGGTGCTCTACAAGCTGGACGGCGGCCTCGATCACATCCTTGTCGACGAAGCCCAGGATACCAGCCATGCCCAATGGCAGGTGGTCGATGCTCTGGCGCGCGAGTTCTTTTCCGGCCTTGGCGCGCGCGAGGACGAAACCGGCGCAGCACGCACAGTCTTTGCGGTGGGTGACGAGAAGCAGTCCATCTACGGGTTCCAGGGCGCCGAGCCGAAGATGTTCGCAGCCATGGGTGCGAAACTGCAAGGCATGGCCGAAGCCTCGGACAAGAGGTTCGAGCGCATTCCCCTGTCCCTGTCATTCCGCACCGTCGCCCCGGTCCTGCAGGCGGTCGACACCATCTATGCCGACGAAACCCGCGCCCAGGGCCTGACCTCCAGCGGCACCTACCAGCCCCATGCCGTGGATCGGCTGGGACAGGCCGGACTGGTCGAAATCTGGGAAACCGAAAAACCGGACGACACCGAACCGGCCGCACCCTGGCGGCCATTGGATGAGGTATCCGGAAGCTCACCGCAAAGCCGCCTCGCCAACCGCATCGCCATGACCATCGACCGCTGGCTCAAGACCGGTGAGCGCCTTCCTTCCGAGGACCGTCCCATCACGGCGGGCGATATTCTCATCCTTGTCAGGCGGCGGCGTCCGTTCGCCAACGAAATGGTTGCCGCTCTCAAGACCCGCAGCATTGCGGTAGCCGGCGCCGACCGACTCCACCTCACCCAGCAGATCGTCGTCAAGGACATCATGGCGTTGTGTGATTTCCTGCTGCTGCCGGAAGACGACCTTTCTCTTGCCTGCGTCCTGAAAAGCCCCATGTTCGGTCTCGACGATGACGATCTGCTGGCCCTCGCACCGGGGCGGCGGGGCTCGCTCTGGTCGGCCCTGCTCGCTCGCACCCGCAACGGCGAACACCCGAAGTTCTCGCCAGCTGCCACCCTGCTCAAACGCTGGCGCACACGCTCGGACATTGTCCCCCCCTACGAATTCCTGGTCGAAGTGCTCGTCCATAACGGCATGCGCCACCGCTTGATTTCACGCCTCGGTCCCGACGCCGCCGATCCGCTCGACGAACTGATGGCCCTTGCCCTCACCTACGACGACCAGGCCCCGCCCTCCCTGCAGGGGTTCACCGACTGGCTGAAAGGCTCCGAGCACGAAATCAAGCGCGACATGGAACATGGACGCAACGAGGTTCGCGTCATGACCGTGCACGGCTCGAAAGGCCTTGAAGCTCCCATCGTCTTCCTGCCCGACACCTGCGCCGCGCCCACCTCGAACCGCCCAGGTTCCCTCCTGCCTTATCCTGATCTCGCCACGGACGACAATGACGACCCTTTCCTGTGGCCGCTGAAGGGTGCAGGCCAGGTCGAAGCCGTCGACGAGGCGCGCAGGATCGAGCAGCAGCGCGAAATCGAGGAATACAATCGCCTGCTCTATGTGGCCCTCACCCGTGCCCGTGACCAGCTCTACATCGCGGGCTATGAAGGCACCAACGGACCGGCCAAGGGCTGCTTGTACGAGACCATCGCGGCGAGCCTCTCCGACCGCTGCGAGAAAACCAGCGACGCCGGAGGGCATACGGTCTGGCGACTGTCATCACCTCAGACCGCTCCGCCCAGACAACCCGTGAAAATCGGGGAGACGGCCCCTGCATCGGCCCCGTTGCCGAATTGGGCACAGCGCCCCGCCCCTCCGGAAGCCGGACTGTCGTTTCCGTTGGCACCCTCGCGCCTGGCTCCGCTCGAAACGGATTCCGAGGGCGATCCGGTCGACACCGCTGGGGCAACACCCGATCACGCAACGGAACCGCCGCCGGCTCCCTCGCCCAGGATCCTGTCGGACAGCAACCGCTTCCTGCGCGGAACAATCACCCACGCCCTGCTCCAGTACCTGCCGAACCTCCCGCGGGAGAACTGGGAAAAGACAGCGCAAACATTCGTCGAGACCCGTGGCAGTACGCTCCGCCCACGAACCCGCGCATCCATCGTGACCGAGACCCTGGCGGTACTCGAACACCCGGTCTTTGCCCCCGTCTTTGGTCCAGGCTCTCGCGCCGAAGTGCCCATTGCCGCCGCCATTCCTCATCCGGACGGCAAGAGCCAACCGCTGCGCCTTGCCGGCCAGCTCGACCGCATCGTCGTCAGCGATCACGAGATCCTGATCGTCGATTTCAAGACCAACCGGCCGCCGCCGACCGAACTGGAAAAAGTTGCACATGCCTATGTGCTGCAACTTGCAGCCTACCGGCTTGCGGTATCCCAGGCCTTCCCGGACCGCAAAATCCGGGCTGCCCTGCTCTGGACGGACGGACCGAACCTCATGGAAATTCCACCGGATCGCCTCGACAATGCCGCAGCAACCTTGTTCATGCGTCAGGAGACCAGTCTTGACGCCTAGAATGGGGCTTCCTACGTTCCCCGTCAGCCAAGATGGTTGGCGGCTGGCTGATTCGGCCGCCAGGACCTGAACAGGAGACGATCCATGACTGAAATGGTTTCTGACGCCAATTTCAAGAACGAGGTCCTCGAGGCGGACGTACCCGTCGTCGTGGACTTCTTTGCCGAGTGGTGCGGGCCATGCAAGGCCATGGCTCCAGCCCTGGACCAGGTTGCCAAGGAGATGGCCGGCAAGGTGAAGGTCGTGAAGGTCGACGTTGACCAGAACCCCGGCATCACCCAGCAGTTCCGCATCCAGGCCATGCCGACGCTCATGATCTTCAAGGACGGCAAGGTCGCTGCCCAGCAGGTCGGCGCGCTGGTCCAGAAGCGCAAGCTCGAAGAGTGGATCAACGGCTCGGTCTGATCCGGCCAGGATGGAATGTCCGCAAAACGCGCTCCGGTCTGCCGGGGCGCGTTTTTCGTCATGGCGGCCACAATGAAATTCCACTTCACCCGCTCAGAAGGCGGCCTTCAGGATCTCCATGATCTGGTCCGGCCCCGTGATCTTGCGCGGGTTCGAGAAGGTCCAGTCATCGAGCATGCAGTTTTCCGCCAGGCGGCCGAGATCATTCTCCACGACCTTCACGTCACGCAACCGCCTTGGCATTCCGAGGCCGGCAATGAAACTCGCGACAACTTCGGACGCTTTTTCACCCGGATGCCCCATCGCTGCAGCAATCTCCGACTGCCGCTCCCCATTGATGGAAAAATTGTAGTCGAGCACCGCGGGCAACATCACACACGACGTGAAACCGTGCGGAACGCCTGCCGAGCCGCCAAGAATATGGCCGATCGCATGACTGGCCCCGAGCCGCGTCCCCGTCACGATCCCGACCATCGACAGCCAGCACCCCATCATGCAGCGCAGTCGGGCGTCGAGATCACCCGGATCGGCCTTCACGCCCGCCAGCCCCGCCCCAAGCGACCGCAGCGCCTGCAAGGACGTGCCATCCGTATAGTCGTTGGCATCGAGCGACAGATAGGTCTCGACCGCATGGTCCACCGCCCTCACCCCGGACGAGAGCCAAAGCCACTCCGGCGTGTGCACGGTGATCGCAGGGTCGAGGATCACGCTTTCCGGCACGATCGCCCGGTGCATGAAGCTCTGCTTGAGCCTGAGACGCGGATCGGTAACGCCAGCCCGGGCATTGAACTCGCCCGCCGAAAGGGTCGTCGGCACCGCAATCTGGCGAACCTTCGGTGCGGCAAATTCCGGCACATGCCGCCGGCCATCCTTGACCACGGAGCGGAAGGCCTCGAGGCTGTCCATATCGGAAACGTTGTGCTCGAGGCAGATGGTCACCACCTTCCCGCCGTCGGTGACCGAACCGCCACCGACCGTCACGAGCAGGTCGCACCCCGCTTCCCGGGCCTGGTTTGCACAGGCCACGACCGCATCGCGCGGCGAATGCGATGGCATGTGGTCACAGAGCCCCGCGAACCGTCCCCCGAGTGCCGACCTGATCTTTTCCACCTCGGATGTCTGCCGGTTCAGCGTCTGGCCGGACAGGATGAACACCCGCTTCGCGCCAAGCCGCTCCGCCTCGGCGACAACGGCATCGGCAGCCGGTTTGCCGAAAATAACGCGGTTCATGGCGGTGAAGACCATCGTTCCGGATTGCATCGCGCACCTCCTTGTCCGTTCCGCCCTCAGCCAATCACGGCAGTTTCAGGGCTTTCCGCCATCGCCGTGATCCATCCATGGGCGTGACCGGTCATCCGTGTTCGGATGACCTCCGCTGCTCACCATTATCGCACCGCATGCACCAGAAATGTTCGTTACGGCAGGCTGAGAGTGCTGTTAGATTGAAGGTAGCGCACACGGAACCTCAAGGAGAAATTCATGGCGCCGCTGGACATGAAACCGAATGAACTCGAGCCGTATTGGCTGCCATTCACCTCCAATAGGGCATTCAAGAAACGTCCCCGCCTGTTCTCGGGCGCCAAGGGCATGCACTATCTGACCCCCGATGGCCGCAAGGTCATCGATGCCACCTCGGGCCTGTTCTGCGTGAATGCGGGGCATGGCCGGGACAGCATCGTGAAGGCCATCCAGGAGGCCGCAGCCACTCTCGACTATGCGCCCCCCTTCCAGTACGCCCACCCGGGCGTTTTCGAGTTGTCGAGCCGCCTCACCTTGATGGCACCCGGCGATCTCGACTATTGCCTGTTCGCCAACTCGGGCAGCGAGGCCGTCGATACCGCCCTCAAGGTGGCCCTCGCCTATCACCGCAACCGTGGCGAAGGACAACGCACCCGTTTCATCGGCCGTGAGCGCGGTTACCATGGCGTCGGCTTCGGTGGCATCTCCGTTGGCGGCATGGTGGCCAACCGCAAGATGTTCGGCAACATGCTCGCCGGCGTCGACCACTTGCCGACCACATACAATCGCGCCAGGCAGGCATTCTCTGCCCAGGAGCCCGAGTGGGGAGCGGAAACGGCTGACGAACTCGAGCGCCTGATTGGCCTGCACGACGCCTCGACCATCGCCGCCGTGATCGTGGAACCGGTCGCGGGGTCAACCGGATGCATCCCCCCACCCAGGGGCTACCTGGAGCGCCTCCGCCAGATCACCGAGAAGCACGGCATTCTGCTGATCTTCGACGAGGTCATCACGGGCTTCGGACGCCTTGGCCACGCCTTCGCGGCCGAACGCTACAATATCGTTCCTGACATGATCACCTTCGCCAAGGGCGTGACCAACGCGGCCGCTCCGATGTCAGGTGTCCTGGTCCGCAAGGGCATCTACGAAGCCCACATGAACGGCCCCGAGCACATGGTCGAGCTGTTCCACGGCTATACCTATTCCGGCCATCCACTCGCGGTTGCCGCTGGCCTGGCCACACTCGACATCTACCGGCAGGAAGGCCTGTTCGAGCGTGCCAGGAGCCTGGAGAAGCGCTTCGCCGACGCCATGCTGAGCCTCAAGGGTGAGCCCAACGTCGTGGATATCCGCCCCATCGGCCTCATCTGCGGCATTGACCTTGCCCCCATCGAAGGCAAGCCCGGTCTACGTGGCGCCAATGCCATGGATGTCATGTATCACGACCTCGACATCTACTGCCGCATCGCAGCGGACACGGTGGTGATTGCGCCGCCCTTGATCGTGACCGAAGCCGAGATCGACGAAATCACGGATCGTGTGCGCCGCCTCATCAAGGCAGTT
>JBKDZY010000714.1:0-5622 GCA_047971765.1 Hyphomicrobiaceae bacterium
AGGATGGTGCGGTCCATCAGCGAACCGCCGGTGTGGGGGTCGTTGAGTTTCGGGAACTCGGTGATGGTCTCCACCACTTCGCCGGCGCGCTCGCCGCAGGCAACGATGATGACGACATCGACGTCTGCGTGGCGGGAGATGAGGTTCTGCAGAACCGTCTTGCCGGCACCGAACGGGCCCGGACTGCAGGCGGTTCCGCCCTGGGCGATCGGGACGACCGTGTCGATGATGCGCTGCTTCGTCACCATCGGCGCATCGGGATAGAGGCGGCTGGACGCACCACGACGCAGCATCGGACTGGCCAGCGATGTGCGCACCGGCCAATTCTGCGCGAGGGTGACGTTGTGTTCCTCGCCATTCGGCGTGCGCAGTCTCGCGACGGTCTCATCGACTGTCACGGCACCGGACTTGATCCACGTGACTTCCGCCTCGTCGTCCTTGCCAAAGGGCACCATGATCTTGTGCAAGATGGCCTTTTCGGGAACGGTCCCGATGGTGTCGCCACCGGCAACCCTTTCACCAACGCTGACACTCGCCGTGAACGTCCACTTGAGGCTCTGGTCCAGGCCGGACGTCTGCACGCCGCGCGGCAGGAACGTCCCGTGCCCCTTGGCCAGAACTTCCAGCGGGTTCTGCAGCCCGTCGAAGATCTGCCCGAGCAGGCCCGGCCCGAGGGAGATCGACAGCATTTCGTGGCTCTGCTCGACCTTGTCGCCCAGGCGGATGCCGCCGGTGCTTTCGAACACCTGGGCGTCCGCCTCGTCATCGAGCACGCGCACGACTTCCGCCTTCAGGTGCTCGTCCGGCTGGCGTGCGGGGCGGATATAGACCACCTCGTTCTTGACAAGCTCCTGGGTCTGCGGGTCCGTCAGCTTGAAGCGAACGATGTCTTCCTGGACCGCAGTAATGATGGCGGTCGGGCTGTTGTGTCCGCTGCCTGCCACCGCTGCAGGGGCGCCTGCCGACTGGTCGCTGTCCGTCGCTGCGGGTTGCGCGTTCTCGTTCATGGTCATTTCGCTCTCTCCTCGCCACACAATTTCTATGCAACGCGGTTGACGTTCAGTTCCGGAGGCGCGGCGTCCAATGCGTCCGCCAGCAGTTTTTCAAAACGGACTGCGGCGCCCTCCGCATCGTAGTGAGTCCACCGGTCCAGCAGGTGCCAGCGCGCGACATAGAGTGCGACGGCCTCGAAATCGAAGAGGTGGAACCCGAGCAGGTGGTCGGCCTGACGCCACGCGACCTCCAGCTCAAGCCGCTCACTGCCTGCCAGGTCGCCGCTTTCGAGCTTCTCCTTGAAGGGCAGAAGCCACTTGCTCGACTGCGCCAGCCCGAACGACGGATCGCGCCAGTTGGCCCGTATCCGCTTGAGCCTGGCGCCATAGCCCCAGGTTGCATCGGCCGGAGGCGCATCCTCGCCGTTGGCGCGACGCCTGAGCGCCGCGATGATCGTGCGCTGCTCCAGCCGCTGCTCGACGAGCCTGCGCAGCGTCGGATTCCGCAGCTTCTCAAGCACGCCATGCGCCTTGCCGAGGAAATCATCGTCGCTCGTCATCAGGGAAAGCCTGTTCCAGGACAGAATACTCTCAGCGGCGTCGATCTGCGCCTTGTGTCCGGCCTGCAACATCCCAGCCAGCCGCTTGCCAAGGTTCAATCCGCTGATGGGCACGGATTTCGCCCCAAGGACCGGACCAAGCGCGGGAAGGCTTGCCATGAGCTGAACGTATTCCAGATCTGCCATGCTTTCCTCGATGTCAGCTTGCTGCGCCGTCGAGCAGAGCCCTGAACCGCGGCTGAAGGTGACTGAGCAGGAGCGCGGTGATGGCCTTGTCGCTCAGGTCGAGTTGTACGCCCTGGTTCTTCACGACAACCGTGATGCCGCCTTTGCCCTCACCCGTTGGCGAGAACGAGACGCCCTCGCGCAGGATGTCAGCGGCACTGCCACGGACGAATCTGGCCAGAGGATCGCTATCGCTCATCAACTCGGGGGCCTTCTGCAGATCGGCAACGCCTGCAGCCGACTTCGGAAGCAGGATTTCCAGCTCCTTGGCGTTGTCGAGGCCGGCACCGTCACGGGCGCGGCCGGCAACCGCCAGGATCATCCGTGCAAGAAGGTCCTTGTCGGCAGACATCTCGGCCACAAGACCACTCAGTTGGGTGGAGAAGCGCTTCGCCAGACCTTCCTTGAGTTCGAGGACGGCATCGCGCAATGCGATCTTCAAGGCCTCCTCTCCTCCGCGCTTCAATTTCTCGGCTTCCTCGGTTGCAGCATCGGTGCGACGCCTGGCTTCCGCCTCGGCCTTGGCGAGGATTTCGCTGGCCTTGGTCTGGGCCTCGGAAACGAGCCTGCCGGCGGTCGCCTCGCCTTCCGCGACCCCTTCATCCTTGAGACGCTGGATCAGCTTCTCGATGCCCGAGGAGACCGGCTGGGCAGACTTCTCCGTCGTCCCGTTCCGGGAGGTCGGAGCTGGTGTGGATTGTGATGTCGTGTTGGCCATTTTTCGCTCTCCTCAGCCCTTGGGGATGCTGCCGGCCAGGACCAGCGCAAAGACGAACACGAACACCGCGTAGCCTTCCACGATGGCGGCGGGCGCGAGCGACAGACCAAAGATTTCCGGCTTGTCCTTGGATGCCGCGATACACGAGGCCACGCACCGGCCCTGCCAGATCCCGCAGTACAACAGGCCGATGCCGGCAAGCAGGCCGATTGCGAAGATCGCGCCGCCGTTTGCCACCGTCACCGCCTGATTGAGCGTGAACATGATGACAATGCCGAAGATGATCTCCGTTGACGGCATGGCCGACACGCCAATGTACTTGCCGTAACCGCCATCAACCTCCGACAGGGCGCCGATGGCGGCCTGCCCGGCAATGCCGCAACCGATGATGCTGCCAATCGAGCCAAGCGCCATGACGCCAAAGATGCCGACCCAGCCCAGGAGAATGATCAGACTTTCCATGATGTGCGGTTCCTGCGTTTGAATGCCTTGAATGGGTACCCTTCGCCCGGCAGCGCCCAGCCGAAGAATTCGATGTAGTTCAGTCGAAGGCCGTGAACGACGCCGCTCAGGATACCCAGTGCGATGTTGATCAGATGCCCGAAAACGAGGATCAGGATGGCGAACAGGACACCGAGCCCCGGGTGCCCGGATGCCACTTCACCTGCCAGATGATTGAACGTGGTCGCGAGGGAGGCGCTGGCGAGGCCCAGGGCAAACAGGCGCATGTAGCTCAGGATGTCGCCGAACAGCTTGGTCACGTGCGTGGCGCCAAGAATGCCGAAGGCAATGCGCAAGAGCCAATCCAGCGGACGCTCGATGGGATGCTCGGCACCGGCCGCCAGCGCAACGACGACGAGCCCGGCCGCCAGGACGGCGTACCAGACCGTCATCGGCAGCAGCCAGATCAGGAGACCGCTGAACAGGACCACGATCCAGGCCCAGCTTTCGACGGCGGTCCAGGTTCCCCATCGCCGGACCACGATCTCGGCGTTGGCCAATGCGATGTGCAGGACGCCGACCACAATCGAGAAGCGCATCATCACCGCGAAATTGTTGACGTCGATAAAGGCGATCTTGTCGAGCAGGCTGCCCTTTGGCGGCTCCACGCCGAAATATCCGCCGACCATGCAGCCGTAGACGAATGCGACGGCCAAGATGCCGATCAGCATCGCCCGCGCCTTGCGTGCCCCCATCGAACGGCCCATGCGGCGCCAATAGAAGGCGAGCAGAAGCCCGAGAACAGCCGCATAGCCGGCATCCGCCAGGATCATGGCAAAGAAGATCGCGAACGAGAAATAGACGATCAGGCTCGGGTCCCATGTCGCATAGTCCGGCACCTTGAAGAACGTGGTCAAACCACCGGCGCCTGAAAGCGCACCTGGGTTTTCCAGCAACGTCGGCGGGGTGTCGTCCTTGGCTGGCGCTTCGACGACCAGGGCCAGGTCCTGCCTGCCGGCAAGCTCGGCCAGGCGCGGGGCATCCGGTTCCGGGACCCATCCCTGCAGGGCGAACAGGCGGCCTTCATCGCGGGTCATGCCATCGGCCGCGCGCCGGTCTTCTGCGTCCTCGGCGTCTTCAAGTCCGAGCCCCAGAGCCAACTCGGAACGGGCCAACTGCGCGCGTTCCGTTTGTGCATCCTCGATCTCGATTTCCGTCTGCTCGAGTTCCGCCTGGAGATCAGCCAGTGCGCGTGAGCCTGTATGCGTGCGCGGGACCGGCAGCAGGTCGGCAGCCGGTTCGTCTTTCGCGACAACGACGACATACAGGATGCGCTTTTCTTCACCGACGATCTGCCAGGGCAGATCGATCCTGGCGAGGGCCGCGCGGTTCTTGGCCGGCAGCATGTAGAACCAGAGTTTCCGCCCACGCAGGTCGGCCTCGGGGGGCAGAACGAAATTTCCGAACGGTGAAAGCGCCGCGATGCGAGCCACCAGCGCGTCGCGCTTGTCGTTCGCCCGGCGAAGGGTCGTCTTGTTCCTGAGCGTATCGCCGATGACCTGGGCAAGGTCGATCTTGTGGCGCCGTGGCCAGGGACTGAGCTTGACCGGCGCATAGCGGAGATGACGGTGCGCGGCTTTCGCGCGCCGCATCAGTTCGGGATCGGACAAGGCAAGCGGATGGGGCGGGCAGAGGGGCAGAAGGTGCATGCAGCCCGCGTCCTGCAACTCGTCCAGAAGGGTCGGCTTGTCGGATGTCAGCCCGTAGATCGTCACGCGTTTGAGTGGCACGATCGACATCAGGCCACCTCCTTCTTGCGCTTGGAAATCTTCGAGTTGACGACGCCCGCACGTTCGAGATCGCCCAGTGCGATGTCGATCCGGCGAATATTGGCCTTCGCGTTGGGGATGAGCACCTTGTCAAACAGGTTCACTCTCTGGGTCACCCGCCGCACGGCGGCCTGGAGCAGCTCCACCTGGCGGCGCGTGACACGTTGCTCGATCCTGAGACGCAGCACCTCCTTGAGGCGCATGGCAACGGCATCGACCCAGAAGGGCCGCACGAGCAACCCGTATGGTGCAATCTCGACCTCGATGTCCTCGAGCGTCGGAAGATGCTGGCCGACGACATTGATCTCACCGATGCGGGCGGACTTGAGCGTCACGAGCTTGTCGAGGCCGATATCGGCATTGGCCAGCATCGGTATTTCCGCGCCGATCACATCGACGCGCCTTGCGATATCCGCCTCGATCTGCGCTATTCTCTGCTCCGCCTTGTTGCGCTCGGCGGTCAACTGCCTGCGCTTCAGGTCAAGAGACGGGAGATAGCGGCGATACATCGACAGCGCCGCCTTCTCCTTCGACAACTGCATCTTGGTGAGACTGAGCCGTGCCATGACCTACTGCGCCGCCTCGTGCTGCCTGGGATAATACTTGTCGATCAGCGCCTGCTTCATCATGAGGTGTTCGGCACTGAAGCAGTCGGCCATCGTCGACCAGCCGAGGTCGAGCGCCTTCTCGAGCGGCATCGCGACGTCAATGGTCATGAAGCGATCCTTGTAAAGCTGGCCGTACCTGAGCAACTGGTGGTCATAATCGGACAGATCGAACGCCATCGCCTGCTTCTGCTGGGCGTCGCGCGCTTCCGAATAGAGCCGGATCATGGTGTTCATGACCGCGCCGTGATC
>JBKDZY010000715.1:0-10736 GCA_047971765.1 Hyphomicrobiaceae bacterium
GAGGCTGGCATTGCCCCGCGCTCTGACATGCTTGGCATGGCACGACAGCGACCCACCCGATGCCGCAACTGCCGGCTGAACGGCAAACGGCACCCCCAGTGCCACGACCGGAAGAGCCAGCACACCGACCCGCAGCCCACGGCGCCACATCCGGCGCCATCTCTCCTGGAACAAGGCCACCAGTGGCATCCCGTCAATCGCTCGTATCACGTTCCTACCCGTCGCATTGAGCACCGCCCCACGCCCGGTGCGTGATCGGCAGAAGCAGCCCACGCACGTCCACCGGAAGCCTGAAGCAGTCTCTCGATCAATCAGCCAGAGCGCGCGGAAAATCTATCGTGCCATAAGCATCGGCAGTTTGCTGTAGGACAACAAATGACTGGTCGCCCCGCCGAAGATCATCTGCCGGAGGCGGCTTTGCGTATAGGCGCCCTTGATGATGAGATCCGCGCCCATCTTGTTGGCTTCATCGAGCAGGATCTCCCCTGGCTTGCGACGGCCATCCGCCGGCAACGAGACCTCTCTGGCCTTGATGCCATGCGTGGCCAGCCAGTCCTGCGCCATTTCACCCGACGGCCCGGCCACAGTCAGGCCTTCGATGGTCATGATCGTGACTGACCGCGCCGCCATCAGCAACGGGATCGCAGAGGCCGTGGCGCGCGCCTGCTCGGTGGAGCAGTTCCAGGAAATCAGCACATTCTCGCCGATCACGGAGGGAGCTTCGGGCGGCGCCACCAGAACCGACTGCCCGCTTTCGAACAACGCGCTTTCCAGTGTCGTCATGCGCGGGCCACGCCCACTCGCGGCTGGCCGGCCCACCACTGACACATCGAACACGCGCGCCAGACTGCCGAGCTCGGCATCGTCGATCGAGGACCCCGCACGCCATCTCGAGCGAAGCCCGCTCAAATCCCTGAAATGACCCTCGAACGTTGACCGCATCTTTCCGACGAAATCCGCATCGTTCCAGTCGGCCGGTGGAAACGTGACGGCCACGATGGGGTCGGGTGCAACGATCTCGACATGCACCGGACGCAATGCCACGCCTTCCACCAGAGCCTCACATCGCCGCCCGAGAAGTCCGGCCGACGCCAGCACGGATGGCATGATCTCGCTTTGATCGGTAGGAACCAGAATGGATTTCATGGTGTGCGTTCCCTTTCGTCGTACAGCCTTGCAAGGGTGATCCATTTGACAGCCGAGTGTCGCAATCTAACCTAACATGGTTCGCCGGTCCGCGAAGCACCAAACCGCGGGCAAACCCGCACAGTCGCCGCGCGCTGACTGGCCCGGTCAGAACCTCATCAACATCGACATCGAGCCATAGGCACCGCAACTTTCGTGGCGGGAACAAGCCACGCCCGCGGCCGCTGCCAATTCTCCGAATTGGCCCTCGTAGCGCGCAAAAAGTCCCACGCGCCCGTTGTCCTGATCCTTGTTCCCCATCAGACCGCCTTCAGCGCCCGATGACCAGTGCCGCGTCACACGGTAACCGAACCGGGACCTGATCGAGTAGCTTTCAAAAGCTTGGCGCCAATCGCCGTCAAGTTGCACGAACCCCCAGTTCACAACGTCACACCAGGTTTCAATCGCGGCCAGCGCGCCGGTCTCTTCCTCATGCTCGATCGTCCGCGACACCCCGTGGCCCGCACCATTACCGGACAACCGCACCCATCGCTCTTCCCGGCTGATCCCGCCATAGGCCTTGACCGTGAGCCGCCCGAAGCTCTTCTGGTAACCGATTGCAACATCGGCAAATGTCGTCCGCCCGCGAAAGCTCGATTGGCCGACACCATGCTTCAGCCAGTCTGAAACCGGACGATTGAAACCATACAAGGCCCCGCCGCCCGAGCTTCGCACCCGCCAGCCATCACGCCTGACATAGCCATAAAGGGCCGCGACCAGTCCGCCATAGGCCGTGACGACATCATTGCCGCCCTCAATCCCGAACCAACTCTCGAACCGCGAAGCCTTCTCGGCCGCCTTGTCCTGGGCCCATGCACCCGCAGGCAGAACACACAACACCAGCCAGGTCGCGACGACCCGATTTAAGCAACGCCTGCAACGCATACGACACAATTCGCTGAACTGAGTGGCAGGAGATCTGCCAAACTCGAGAACAACAGCATGAATGCCGGATCATCCGCACACTAACATCGTGAAGATGAATGTTCAGAACAAACATCAATCTAAAGTAGTTTCAATCAACCTATCGAGGCTATACCGTCTCAATAAGAATGGCGGCTGCGCACCGAAGTCCGCAACCGCCAATATCAATGACAACCGGCGTGAAACGCCGTGGCTTCAATGCGCCGCCGGGCCACGCTTGACATCGCGCCAGGCACCGACTTCGGGTCGTGGCAACCCCAGGTTCTCGCGCAGCGTCGAACCGCTGTAGTCCTTGTGAAACAGGCCGCGCCGTTGCAGCTCCGGCACCACCAGCCGCACGAAGTCCTCGTAGGTCCCTGGAACCACGTTGGCGCCAATGACGAAGCCATCGCAAACCGGCGCCGTGAAATACTCTTCGAAAATGTCGGCCACCTCCTTGGCGGTACCGACCCAGGGGTTCTGCAGCTTGCCTCTGCCGGTGATGTTGATGAACTCCCGCACGGTCGGGTTTCGGCCCCCGGTCGCCGCCAGCACGCGATCACGCATCGTCTGCAGGCCGGAGATGCTCTTCAATTCCTCATCAGTGAACTGCTCATCCAGCGGTTTCGAACCGAAATCGAAATTCATCGCCTCGGTCAACAGCATCAGGCTGTCGATCTCCTTCGGCAACGTCTCGATCAGGGCCCGCTTGTCCTCGGCCTCGGCCCGGGTCTCGCCGACGATCGGGTAGACCAGCGTGGCGAGCTTCATGTGATCTGGATTACGGCCCGTGGCAGCACACATCGCCTTGAGATCGGCGTAGGCCTTCTTTCCGGTCTCGATACCCGTGTTGTAGGTAAAAATAACCTCACCCCACTCCGCCGCGAACCGCTTGCCACGGCCGGACTGGCCGGCCTGGATCAGCACGGGATGGCCCTGCCCCGACCGTGGCACCGTGAACGGTCCACGAGATTTGAAGTATTGGCCCTTGTGATCGATCCGCCGAACCTTGTCGGGATGCGCAAACAGGCCGGTCTTCTTGTCGATGACGATGGCATCGTCGGCCCACGTATCCCAGTGCCCCAGCACGACTTCCACGAACTCATCGGCACGATCATAGCGGGAATCGTGCTCCATCTGCGATTCCTGCCCCATGTTCCGGGCTTCCGCATCGTTGAGCGACGTGACGATGTTCCAGGCTGCCCGGCCGTTGGTCATCAGGTCCATGGTGCCGAAGGCCCGGGCAATATGGAAAGGCTCGTAGTAGGTCGTCGAATAGGTCACGCCCAGGCCGAGATTCTTCGTCGCCATGCCGATGGCCATCATGCAGTTCATGGCGTCGAGCTTCACGCACCGGATGCCGTTCTCGACCGCCGACTGGTAGTTCCCGGACTGGAACTCGGGCATCGAAAGCCGATCATCGAAAAAAGCGAGGTGGAACTTCCCGGCCTCAAGTGTCCGCCCGATGTGCTGGTAGAATTCAGGCGTCATGAAATCCGTTCGGCTCTTCGGATGTCGCCATGACGCTGAAAAATTGGAGCAGTTCTGGGCCTGCAAAAACCCCACCAGAACCATTTGTCTCATGATCTCGTCTCCGGTTTCCTCCCTCGAGCACCACCTACGGATTGCTCATCTGGCGAGGCGATTGGCTGATCGTCCAATCCAGGTATGACCCAGGTATCTCCAGGCAACGGGTCTGGATTGCCGGGCCGAACTGTGCCATTTGGCACCATCCCTGCCAACAATCCCAAGTGTCGCTGCACCATGATCCCCTATTATGAGGTCCACACCGGCGCCAAAGGCCCCTACCTGCTGATGGTCCACGGCTTCCTGTCGAGCCGCTCGCAATGGCGGATAAACCTGCCCGCCCTGACCACGTTCTCGAAACCTGTCCTGCTCGAACTGCTCGGACATGGCCGCTCGCCTGCGCCCGAGGACGAGGCGCCCTATTCCGTGGCCGCCTACATCGAGGCCTTCGAAAAGATCCGGGAAAGCCTGAATGCCGAGCGCTGGGTGGTGTGCGGCCAGTCCTTTGGTGCGGGCTTGACCGTTCAATATGCCATCGCGAAGCCCGAACGGGTGATGGGACTGATCTTCACCAATTCGATTTCCGCGATGTCGCCGAAGGACGACCCCGAGCGGGCCGCCACCAATGCTGAACGCCAGCAAGCGGTGAAGGAGCGTGGCCGCGCAGCCCTGCAGGAACTCCGCATCCACCCCCGCCACGCCAAGCGGTTCCCCGAGGAGATCAAGGCGGAAATGGTCGCCGACGCCGACAATATTCCCCCCGAAGGCATCCTTCGGTCCGTCGCCCTGACCTCGCCCCATCTCTCCATCGCCCATATGCTGCCAGAACTGCGCGTGCCCACACTTCTGGTTAACGGTCGATGGGAAAAGCGCTTCCAACCCATGCGCGACAAGATCGAGAAGGAGCTGCCGGGCGTCGAGATCGTCGATCTTGATGGCGGACACTCGGTCAATATCGAGGCCGCCGACGGCTTCAACGCCGCCGTCGAGACGTTCGTTTCGAAATTGAAGTGAACCTAAACGGACGACCGGTGAGCATGAAGCGGGCGTGATCACCACGCCCGCAAACCGCGCCATCGCGCCGTGTGTGGCATCAGGCGAACAGCTTGAGCTGCCCCTCGTCCTGCCCCTTCGTTTCGGCTGCCAGTTGCTCGATCCGGTCGAACGGCACCTGCTCGGCCTGGATGAGTGACCGCTGCGCCTTGAGCGACCGCACCACGCCTTCCTGGACAAGATGGAATTCACCAACCGTCTGGCTCGGCAACACCGCCGCCGCATCAAGGCCCGATTCCGACTGGAACGCCGACTTGAGCTTCTTGAGTGCAGTATCCTCGCGCACACGCCCGATGAACCAGCTCGTGATCTGGTCCCGGCTCTTGTAGTCGAGATCGCCAGGCGACTGTGTTGCCAGCATGATCCCGAGCCCGGCAGAGCGCGCCCGCTTGAGGAGACTTTGCAATGGCTCCGCGGTCGCCGGCTTGGCCGTTGCCGGAATGTAGAGATCCGCCTCGTCGAGCATCACCAGCGCCTGAAGCTGGTCGTTCGGATTACGCTGGCAGAAGCGCAGCGCTTCCGAGAGGAACTGCGATACCCAGAACAGGATGTTCTCGTTGTCGCCAAGGAAGCCCGTGTAGATCACCGAAAGCCGCGTGCGGCCATCCTGGCGCGCAAACGGCCCGAGCCCCAGCAACGATTCCATGCTCAACGGCTCGCCACCGCCTTCGAACAAGGCCGAGTTGCGATGCCGCAGGGAATCGAGCTGACCGATAAGGTCTCGCCGGATCTTGCCCGAGGGGTCCATCCGCTGCGTCAGGTCCGACAACTCCGGATCTTCGTCCTCCAGCAGATGGATGAGATCGCCAAGCGTCACTTCCTTGGATGAGCGGCTACCCAGGATCTTCAGGGCAACCGACAATGTTCCCGACTGCCGCTGGTGCGTCGCCGAGTTCTTCAGATGCAGCATGTCACCCATGGCTGCAGCCGACATGTTGGCCAGCAACTGCTGCTCATGCTCGGGCAGTTCGTTCATGCCGTTGGGAAGCAGCGTGATCGAGATCGGCCGGCCGGAAGCCCGCCCCGGCGTATAGACCGCCACGTCGATCTGGTCGGCCAGCTTCTCGCGGTCACCCCGCCTCTCGGAGTAGTCGTCGTCACTCTCCCGCCAGACATCCGGATTCGCATAGGAGCAGAGGTCGCCCTTGCGGTCGATGAGGATCGCCGGCGTTCCACGCAGCAGCAACTGCTCGATCAACGACAACGCCAGCGTCGTCTTGCCCGAACCGGAACCGCCGAGAACCGCCGCGTGGCGCTTGAGAATGCTCTTGTTGAGCGTGATCAGTTTGGAGCGTTGCCCGATCTCGCGCCCCGCCAGAATGCTTGAGTCATCCGTGCCGTGCTCATCGAGGATGTCGGTAAGCTGCAGTTCCTCGTCATCCACGATTTTCGATGTATCGGGCGCCTGGTACTGCAGGACCACCGGCTTGTCGCTTCCCCAACCGGTCCAGTCTGACATCGAGTCCATTGACAATGATGCCAGTTCATCCCGTTCGAACTTCCGCGCCGAATGGGCAGTCCCGATGCTGTCGCCGTAGTCCCGGTTCTGCTGCGGGATGACACCGGAGACCGGCGCTTCCGGACGCGAAGTCGGCATCACCGGCGCCGGCGAACGTCCCAGCAGATCAAGCCGGAGAAGCTGGATCATGGCGGCGAGCCCCGAAAGCAGCCGCGCATCCTGGTACCAGTCCATGAAACTCGCCTGCAGCCGGTTCCGGCTGACGAATTCCCGAACCGTGATCATGCGCTCCCACTCCGGCAGCGGGATGAGCAGCGATCGTCCCCCGGCCTCGCGGAACTTCCGGAACGCAATGGCCGTCTGGTTCTTGCGGTTCGGTGGGAAGTCCGACGCCCGCAGCATGAAGCACTGCCGCGACCGCATCGACATCAGCACCCGGTCGAGCTGACGCTTCAACCCGCCACCTTGCGTCGGCCTGTTGCAGATGAAGATGCGCGCTTCCTGGACCAGGGCGCCACCATGCGACACCGCAATGTCGATTGCCGGCAGGTCCTCCCCAAGCGACAGGCGCGTCACGGAAAGCTGCACATGGCCTTTCCACTCGTCTTTCGCTGACGCCAGCGCATCTGCCAGAACATTCAGCAGATCATGGTCCCCGGGCGGCATTTCCGCCTCGGACTCGTTCTGGAACCGGTCCCACAAGTGCTGGAAATCGACCGCGCCCGGCGTACCGAGCGACAGCACTGGCGACGATGGCCCGACAGCAGCTCTGGTGCTGGCGGACGCGAAGCCCAGCGCTGCAGCCAGCGTCGAGATGAACCCTTCGCCCGGGTCCTCCTCGTGGGTTCCTCCGAACGGCAGCGTCGCCTTGTCGGCAAGCGCTTCCTTCAATCGGCTCTGTGCATGCTCCAGCAGGCGCCGTGTCGAAAGCCCCCCGAATTCCTCGAAGAACTGCGGCCCGAAATAGTAGGTCGGATCGGTCGGAACATTGGCTCCGGTCTTCGCCGCCTCATGTTCGAGGCGCTTGGAGATGATCAGCCGCGCTTCGGCGGGCGTCCTGCTCTCCAGCAGCGCCACCGGCCCGGCCTGCTCGATCCGGTCGATGTACGACTGGGCCAGCACACCACGCACATGCTCGTAGAAGTCATCGAGACACGAGATCAGGATGATCGACGTCGGCACCCGGTTGGCAATCTGGATGAGATCCCGCACCGCCTTCTGGAAACGCTCTTCCCCATCGTCGAAAAAGCGCAGGTCCTCGACCTGGTCGATGGCGAACACCAATGCCGCCTTGTCCACTGACCACACCATGCGGCCAACGCTCTCGATGATGTCGAAGGCGCGCCCTTCTCCCGTGTAGTTGTCGAGCGCGGACACCGCTTCGTGCGCGTAGCCATTCAGCTCCCGGCCGTTGAGGTATTGCCTGACACGCTGGTCGATCCGGGGATCGCCGCGCTGCAGATAGAGCAGCGCCCTGACAAGATTGATGTCGAGTTCGGCATCCATGAATTTCGGGCTGGCAACGATGTCATCGGCAAGCTGCAGGATGAAGCGCGCCAGCGCCGGTTCGTCGAGCTGGGCCTCGCGCAGTGCCTCGAGGTCTTCCGGCGGCAGCACCGCCGAGTCGCTCACCAGCCGATTGGTCAGCCGCGTCAGAGCACTCTCGCCCTCGTGATCCGGATCATAGGGCTTCTCGAGGGAATTGATCAGCCGCTTGAGATAGTAGTCGGCATAGGATGAAACATCAGGTGTCATCTGCGCGTAGCCGAAATAGGCCGAGCACGCCCCGTGCGACATCGTCCGCAGGGCCCTGATGAGGTGCGTTTTGCCGGCACCTGACTGGCCATGGAACAACAGGATACGCGCCTGCGATGCACCGCCACCGCTGCCTCTCACCGTCTCCAGGAGATCGGCAAACTTGCGGCGCGCCTTCTGATGCACGAGCTCCACATCCACGGGATCAGCGTGCCAGACGTCATCTTCCCATGTGATCGAGTGCTCGAACGCTCCCGCCAAGCCATCTGCAGGAATCATCTTGGCGTCATCAGCCGGCATCGAATTCTTCTCCTCGACTTCGGGGATCGATCTGGTCACCGGAACCTCGAACGTTCAAAGTTGTCTTGCAGCCGACCCCTCGACACCGGCAATCACCGGCTGGACCAACCACAAACGCACTGGGACACAAACCATTGGCAGCGCACGTCGGTGCGCTGCGCGCAATGGTCCGGCAAGTTTTCACTCGGGAACGCGCACGTAGTGCCACACCGTGTTCTTGTAGACGACCGCGGAATCCTGGAACTCCCTCAACAATCGCTTGTCCTTGAGGTCCGCATTGGCAAGCACCACAAGCCCTGTCCTGTGGGCTTCCGTGAGCATGCATTTGAACTCGATCTCCGTGAGCTTCCAGCTCGCGTAGGCCTGCTGCATGGCAGACCAGACTTTCGAGATGAACGCGCGCCTGTTGCCGGCCCACCCTTCTGCGACGACACCAGCCGTCTTGTTCACCGCAGCCGCAAAACCCACGGGATCGGGCCGTTCCTGGGTCATCACATCGACATCAAGATCAAGGGCGAGCCCGTGGCCGGCAGAGGTTGGCCGTTTCCGGTTCCGCACCAGATCCACATCCACGCTCGCACCGGCCGGCACCTTGTCCAGCGACGGCAAAGGCAGTGGCAGGGCCGCCTGCGCAACCGCGCGCTTCTGCGGCCTGCGCCGGCGACGCTTCGGCGTCACCTTCACTGGCGTATCCCCCGCACCGAAGTAGGACCGCAGCAACGCCAGGCGCAGGCTCTTGAGGTCCGATCTTTTCACCCCCAGCGCTTCCGCAGCCAATGCGGAAACCAGTCGCGTATCGGTGCCGAAATCACGCGGATCCTGCGAGAGCTGGCCGGCCAGCACCCGGCTCGCCTTGGATGGCAACGTCGACTTTTCGTCGACACCGTCCTGGATCTGATCTCCGAACGCGCGGGCCAGCGCCCGTACCGCCAGCGCCGAACGCACCCGCGATGCCGACGGAATTCCCCTGATCTTCAGATCCCAGTGGTTGATGACAATGATCGACCGCAAGCCATCGGCCTTGCCCAGCATCCGGATTCGGTTGGCCGGTCCCTTGTCGAGACCAAGAGCAAGCGCCACCAGATGCCGGTCACGCACATTCGTCCAGGTGACGGGCAACGCCTTGACGCCGGGCAACAGGTCGATGACGGCGGCAGTCCCTTCCGCCGTAACCGCCAACTCTCCATCCGCGCGAGTGATCAGCCCCCCCGCTTGCAGCGCCACCAGCAGACGACCGAATTCGATGCGCCAGATATCCGGTGCCGCCCGGGTCGGGACCAGTGGCAGCAGATCGCGCGCAACGTCGGCTTCCGTCCCGTCCCCGGCTGCGATGCGCGCAAGGACCAGATTGGCAAGTCTCTTCGCCGTCTCGGAAAGTCCGGACGTTTGTTCGACTGCAATGTCATGGCGTGTCATCGCGCGCCTCCCGTGGTGTCGCCCGTTTGAGTCGGGTTGGACGACGGGTCTCGGTCATTTCCATCTGGATCCGAGCCACTGTTTCCGCAGCCAGCCGGACGCGCGAATCACCGGAAGCTTTGTGCATCTTGCGGAATTGAGACGGCATGGCCAAGCAGGAACTGGCCGAAAAGACCAATTCTGACCAGCGCGCGTTGTTCATTGCACCACAGGTTGATTACGGCAATCCCGTGATCCACGCCCTATTCAGGCCAATAAGTTGATGAAAATCCACAGTCGAGCGAGACGGGCTCCATGAAAAGCATTGCACCTTCGCGAGAAGGGTGAATGACGCCGGTGCATACCTTTCACCGGCGAGGGGGAAGTCTTTGGTGTTGCGAGGTCGTTGCGTGCCAACCCGGCGAGAATCACTGGCCCATGAGAACGCCAACAGCCTTAATGAGCGGTTAACCCGCACCGTGCAAAATCCCGCCAGGGGAATGCTCTTGAGCGCAAAGGAGCTGGTGGCATGTTGCGTATGATTGTTGCGTTCACCACGGCGATGTTGATGACCGGATGCGGCATGTCGCAAAGCTCGGTCTCGACCGGCCTATTCGAGGGGACCACGGACACTGCCGCCATGGTTTCCCAGCGCCAGCAGGCCGCGCTCGGCGGCGAGCCAGGCGAACAGCGGACACAACGGGCCTCGTCCTCCAGGCGGTTGGCCTCCCTTGATGATCGCGCGCCCCGCGGTTCCTATGACCGTGCCCCGCGGGGTGCCCTGGCAGATCGGGATTATCACCGCACCGCCCTCGACGCGGAACAAGCGCGCAACGCCATCAATGCCTATCGCCGCAAGCACGGCCTGAAACCGCTCACGCTCAATGCCACGCTGACAGCCGCGGCCAAGGCACACTCGCGCGATCTCGCCAAATGGGATCGCATCTCGCACTTCGGCTCCGATGGCTCCAATCCCTGGGATCGCGTCAAGCGCGCCGGCTACGCCGCCGGACTGGCCGCCGAGAATGTCGGCACCGGACAAGTCTCGTTTGCGGAAGTTCTGAAGGGCTGGGAGGAAAGTCCCGGTCATAACAAGAACTTGCTGCTGAGGAATGCCACACACATGGGCATCGCCCTGGTCCACAACGACAAGACCGAG